>NZ_WJIE01000001.1:600000-791043 GCF_009649845.1 Polyangium spumosum | reverse complement strand
CGTCGGTGGTCCAAGGACTAGGGGGGGGGGCTGGGGAGTTCGTGGGGGGGGGGGGGGGGCGCGGGGGGGGGGGCGCGCGCGCGTCTCGAAGTCGTGCGGGGGCGACGAAATGTTGCGCGGGCGAGACTTGAAGTCTCGTGGACGAGACCCGAAGGTCTCGCGGGCACGACCTGGAGTCGCGTGGGCGTGTGAGGTGGGTCGCGCGGAGGCGACAAAATGTTGCGCGGGCGAGACTTGAAGTCTCGTGGACGAGACCTGAAGGTCTCGTGAGCACGACTCGAAGTCGCGTGGGCGTGTGAGGTGGGTCGCGCGAGAGCGACGAAATGTTGCGCGGGCACGACTCGAAGTCGCGCGGGCGCGAGGGGAGGGTCGTGATTTTGGGGGGTGACGAGGAAAAGTTTGTGCACACGCTGTGTGCGGAATGGAGCTGGCCCCCGGGCACGAGCAGCTCGAACCCGCCGAGCGACCGCGGCGCGGGTCCATGGCATGCCTGTCGGGCTGGGGACCGTCCGGCATCCGGCTTGCCCCGTGAGGGCGCATGCGGACTCATTCCCCGCTCGGTGTGCAAAGCCGGTCGCGGCGCGTGCGCGCGTGGAGACGCAAGGCCCCCCGTGGCGAGCGTGGACAGGAGCACCCGACGATTCCGTTCAAGCGGCTGATCCGGCCCGGCGTCGGGTACAAGCGCTTCTTCAAGGATCTCTACAACGAGATCCGGGAAGATCAGGTCTCCACGGGCGCGGCGGCATTGGCGTATTTCCTGATGCTCTCGATCTTCCCGGCCGCGATTTTCCTCCTGAGCCTCTTGCCTTATTTGCCCATTCCGGGGCTCGAGCCGGCGATCATGGACCTCCTCCGGGAGGCCATGCCGACGCAGGCGGCGGAGCTCTTCACGTCGACGGTCGACAGGGTGCTGTCCGAGCGCCGCGGCGGGCTGCTCTCGGTCGGCTTTCTGGGCGCGTTATGGGCCGCGTCGAACGGGCTGAATGCCGTGATCGGGCAGCTCAATGTCACCTACGACGTGAAGGAGACGCGGCCTTTCTGGAAGACGCGCGGGATGTCCGTCCTGCTCGTGTTGCTCTTCGGCGCGCTCGTGGTGACCGCGTTCGGGCTCATCGTGTTCGGCGGGATCTTGCAGCGCGAGGTGGCCGCGATCATCGGCTGGAGCGGCGCGCTCCTGAAGCTCTTTTCGGCCTTCCGCTGGACGGTGATCCTGGGCTTTTTGCTGATGGCGTTCGCCGTGGTGTATTACTTCGGGCCGAACGTGCGGCAGAGCTTCCGGTTCATCTCGCCGGGCGCGGTGCTCGGCGTCGGCGTGCTCATCCTGGCCGCGCTCGGCTTCCGGTTTTACGTGGAGAACTTCGGGTCGTACGAGGCGACGTACGGGAGCCTGGGCGCGGTGATCGTGCTGCTCTTGTGGCTCTACGTGGCCGGGCTCGTGATTCTGCTCGGGTCCGAGGTGAACTCGTTGCTCGAGCATTACGCGCAGGGCGGGAAACGAAAAGGGGAGCGGGAGCTGCCGGGGAGCGGGGGCTGATCCCTCTCAGGAGCGGCGGCCGGCCCAGCGGACGAGGGGGCCTGCGCCGCGGCCTCCGCCGAGGGAGGTCGCGCCGCGGCGCTTGCGCCAGTCGCCTGCGAGCACGCGGCGCCGGCCTGCCGATTGTTCGGGCAGGACGGTGTAACCTTGCGCTTCGCGGCCGTCGGCGAGGCGGATGGTGACGCGCTGGTTCAGGACGGGGTGGCCACGAAAGACGTCGAGCGCGGCGAGGGCTGCGGGCTCGAGGCCATACAGCTCGCCCACGACCGAGACCATGCCGCCGGGGATGAGGGCGCCGGTCGTGCCGAGGTCGACGAGGTCGTAGGCGGGCGCGGTCGTGGCTGGGCCGAGGGGGCGCGCGGCGGCGAGGCGGGCGTGTTGCTCTTCCCCTTGCATGAGGCTGTCACACACGAAGAGCACGATCTCGCGGGTCGGCGCGGCCATCCCTCGACCCTAATCGAACGCCGCTCAAACGCCAAGCGACCCCTCGTCTCCCGTCGCCAGCGCGCCTCGCGCGCTGTCGCCATCGGTCCAGGCCGTGCCTGGTCCGGGTCCAGGGGCGGACAGCCCCTGGTGGGGTCTGGGGCAAAGCCCCATCGCCAGCGCCAGCGCCCCGGACATCACCGGATGGCGGCCGGGCGCCTTGCTCTGCAGGGGGCGGCAAACTAGGCTGCGCCGCGCCATGTCGCCCGAACCTGTCTTCCGTCGCCCGAGCGCTCGGGGTCCTTTGCCGCGCCGGGGGCGCGTCGCTGCTCTTGCGCTGGTGCTCGCTGCCTCGGGCCTCGTCGGCCTCGGGGGGTGCTTCAACGTCGCCGAGGGGCTGCCGCCGCCGCTCGACGCGTTCTACTTCCCGACGGGCGTCCTGGTTTCGCCCGGGAGGACGGCGCTCTACGTGGCGAACTCCGATTTCGATCTGCAATACAGCGGCGGGACGATGATGGCGCTCGACCTCGTTTTGCTGCGCGAGGACACGGGGCGGCTCAGGCAGGCGATCCTCGACGCGGCCGCGATGCCGGTCTCGAACACCGAGGCGATGGCCGGGGCGTGTGGCGCGGCGGGCGTGGGGCGCAACGACAACACGACGCTCTACCCGGGGCCTTGCGCGCCTGTCGCGCTCGCGCCTTACCTGCGGGGCGGGAAGGTGATGACGATCGGCGCCTTTGCTTCGGATGCGGTGATCGCGGTCAAGCCCGATCCGTGCAAGGACGGCCGCGGGGCGCGGCTCTTCGTGCCGGTGCGTGGGGATCCCTCGGTGACGTACTTCGACATCACCGACGACCGGGAGATCACCTGCGAGGGCGCCGCGCTGCCCGCGGCTTCACCCTGCGGGGACGCGATCTGCCTCGCGTGCGGGGCGGCGTCGGAGGGGGCTCGGTGCGGGAGGGATCACCTCGTCGGGCGGGATGCTTCGGACAGCCAGCGGGAGCTGACGTTGCCCGTCGAGCCGTTTGGCATCGCGGTGGACGACGTCGGCGCGTCGCTCGTGGTCGTGCATCAGACCGAGCAGACGGCCAGCCTGCTCGTGAACCGCTGGGAGAGCGAGCCTGCGCTGGAGCACTACCTCACGAACATGCCGCCGGGGCCCACGGACGTGGTCGCCTTCCCGACGCCGCGTCTCATCGCGGAGAACCGCGGCGCGATCGACTACACGCCGGCGTTCGGGGTGAGCTTTCGATCGTCGGCGGAGTTCGACGTGCTCCGGTACAACGACGACCGCGGGTCGAGCCCGGCGCGGCCTTTCATCACGCGTACGGCTGCGGTGCGGATCGGGGCGACGGCGAACTCGACGGACTCGCGTGGGGTCGCGATCGACGCGAGCGAGCGGCAGGCCTGCGAGGAGGCTTGTCCGACGGGCGCGACGCGCGGCACGTGCCTGCGGGATTGCGCCGAGGATCATGCGCTCGGGATCTTCATGGCGAACCGGAACCCCGCGGCGCTCGTGATCGGGCAGGTGGAGGCGAAGTTCACGGAGCGCGAGGGGCCGAGCGGGCCGGAGGTGTCGGGCGCGTACGAGGACATCACGTTCCACGACGCGGTGCCGCTCGCGTTCGGCGCGTCGCGCGTGGAGATGGGGCGGGTGATCGGGGAGGACGGCAAGCCCGCGTGGCGTGTGTTCGCCGTGGCGTTCGATTCGAGCTTCGTCTTCTCGTACGACCCGGTCGCGCGGCGCGTGGACACCGTCATCAAGACGGGCCGCGGGCCACACGCGCTCGCGTTCGACACGGAGCGGATGCGGGACGAGGCGGGGAACGTGGTGCTCGACGCGCAGGGCGAGCCGGTCTGGTACTCGACGATGTACGTCGCCCATTTCACGGATTCTTACGTCGGCGTGGTGGATCTCGACATGCGGAATCAGGCCACGTTCGGGTCGATGTACATGACGCTCGGCAAGCCGGTGCCGCCCAAGGAGTCGCAATGAAGCGGTCACGGTCGTTTTCACACAAGACGTTTGGCGCCCTGGCGCTCGCCGGGCTCGGCCTGCCCCTCGCGCTCGCGTCCGGCAGCGGGTGCCAGACGCAGACGGTGGCGCAGACGGTCCGCGCCCTCGAGCGCTCGGGCCGCGTGTCGTTCCTCTGCCTCGGCGCCCCGGGCGTCGGGACGACGCCGGCGCTGCCGTTCGAGCGATGTTCGAACACGCGGTTCGAGTCGCCGGACGACTTCGCCGTGGCGGACGGGACGACGACGCATCCGCACCTCTACGCGCTCGTGACGCAGACGACGCGCGGCGAGGTGGCCGTGGTCGACATGAGCACGAAAAAAGATCCGGTGCTCGACTCGCATCCGCGCGTGCCGGGCGCGAACTTCCTGCCCATCGGCGCGCAGCCGATCGACATCGCGAGCACGAGCGGCAGCATGGCGGCGTTCGTGGGCGTGGCCGAGCACGGGCGGGAGGGGATCTTCGCGCTCGCGGCGAAGGACATCCGGGTCTGCGCGACGTGCGCGCCGAAGACGCTGTCGAGCTGGCCCGCCTGCGCGCTTCCCGCGGCGCCGGGCGAGATGCTCGTGGTCTACGATCCGGCGAACGACGACGGCGAGGTGCGGGCGCGTTGCGAGGACACGACGTATTCGAAGCCGCGCGAGGCGGAGCCCGACGGGGAAGGCGGCTACCTCGTGGACCTCACGCAGGAGGGCTTCGGCCGGCCGAAGCTCGTCGTGACGATCCCCGATCTCGGCGCGCTCGCCGTGATCGACGCGCAGACGTTGTTCGACGTGGAGCGCGAGGCGGACGGCACGCCGAAGAAGGATCCGGAGACGGGCGAGCTCGTCTACAAGCACGCGCCGGGCTCGTGGAACGAGTGCCCGATCGATCGCTGGGTGCCGCTCGAGGTGGATCTGCCGGTGCAGAGCCCGCCGGCGCCTCCGCCGACGGGCGCGGCGTGTGTCGCGCCTCCCGTGATCGTGCCCGCGCCGGCCCAGGCGTACGATTCCCGCCCCGCGGGGCTCGCGCTTTCGGAGAAGCGGCTCTTCGTCGGCGACCTCGAGGCGCCCGTCGTGCACGTGCTCGACATGGAGACGCCCTGCGAGCCCATCGAGCGGGATCCGCTCCTGCCGACGTCGCTGCGCAAGCCCGATCGGGTCGTGACCACGAGCCAGGTCGCCGCGTCGCCGACGCTCGCGGGGTCGCTCGATCGTTTCCTCTACGCGGTGGATGATCTCGACGGGAGCGTGATGGTGTTCGACATCGCGGAGGACGCGACGTCACGCCGGCCGCTCACGCGGCCCCACCCGGAGTGGACCCCTCTGCAGGCGCCGGATCGCGTGGAGTTCGGCGTGCCCGTGCAGGATCTCGTGATCATCGAGCGCGACAACCCGCAGCCCATCCCGGCCACGGGCGTGGCGCCGGAGGGGATTCGCTGCAATCCGGATCCGGACCTGAAGGTCTGCACGTCGGAGGCGGCGTCGTGTGATCCCGAGACGCTCTACCGGACGAGCGCGAACTACGATCGCGGCGCGGGGCCGGCCCGCATGCGCGGCGCCTTCGCGTACGTCGTGCTCGGCACGGGCCAGATCGCGATCGTGGACATCGACGACTACGACGCGTATTGCCGGGCGCCGACACGGTACACGTACCTCTACGGTTGCCCGCCCTCCGGCGCGCCGCCGGAGCTCGTCCAGGAGCTCGCCGAGGAGGAGGCGCTCGCGAGCTCGGGCGAGGTCTCGTGCAACGTCGTCGTGCCGCACACGCCGCGCAGCACGAACTACCTGCGGACGTCGGAGCGGACGGGGCAGAACCAGCCGGGCATCGCGGGTTTCCCGTTGCTGTACGACAACCAGGGGACGCTGCAATCGACCTTCGATCCGGGCGGGCCGGTGCTACGCGCGACGGTGCCCGCGCCCCCGGATCCGAGCGAGGAGGTGCCGCCCGAGCATTTGACGCTCGCCATCGGCGGGACGTTGCGGATCATCGACCAGGAGACGGGCCTCACGACGAACGCCGGGGAGCTCGAGCATACGGTCGCGATGAACTTCGAGGATCCACGCGCGCAGTCGACGAGCCAGGCGTTCACGATCACCTACGAGGGCGCGCTGCCGGGGCTCGCCGGGAAGGCCGGGCGGCTGGATCTCACGGGCGGGGCCGCCCCGATGCTCTCCGACGCCGCGAGCCGGTTCTGCGATCGTGGCGTGCTCGGGCAACGCGCCTGGAAGGAGATCCTGCAAAACGAGGGGCTCTCGGAGGCGGAGGCGGAGGCGAGGGCCGTGGCGCTGGCCGATTACGTGCAAATTGGCTCGAACATCCCGGCGGAGGACGACGTCCACTGGCAGGATCCGGCGACACAAGGGGTCTGCACGTTCCAGACGTGCAAATTGACGTTCGGCGTGGCGGAGGTCCCGCGCAATACACGCGACATCCGGATCGTGGAGGCGTACCAGGACCGGCTGGAGCTCGGCGCGTCGCGCGGCGGGATCCCGAACCCGGCGACGCCGAACCCGGACGACACGATGGCCGTCCCGCCGGAGCTCTACGAATGCTGCTTCCCCACGCTCGTCGGGTTCAACATTCGCGTGGGGAACCAATGGTCGGTCGTCGGCGATTCGTCGGGCTTCTTGCACCACGTGATCCCGGCCTCGGCGAGCGTGGGGGATACCCCGCTCGGCGCTTGCCGGAACTCGTGTGATCCGAACCGCGTCCGCGAGAACGGCCGCGTGCGCGCCGCGCCGAGCGGCACGGTGGTGAAGGACGGCGACGTGCACGCCTTCATCAATCCGTTCTTCCGCATGGCCATCAACGATCCGGCGCAGGGGAGCGATTTCGACGCGAACCCCGGTTCGCCGGACCTCAACGGCCCGCCGCGCGACACGTTTTTCCAGTTCGCGACGCAAGGCAACTTCCGGCCCCTCCTCCTGAACCTCGCCTCGAACACGAGCGAGATCCAGCCCCAGGCGATCTCGTTCGTCCCCTCCACCGGCGAGCTCGCCATCACCGACGGCTCGCTCGAAGGCCTCATCCTCCTCTCCGCCAGCCGGCTCGACATCACGCGGCAATATTACTGACCGGGGTTCGTCCGCGGGCCCTGAACGGGTGTAGAGCGCCCCGGGTTTTTCCGGGGCGCCCTGGACAAACGAAGGGGACCTGCCGGGCAAACCGTGGTAAGGGGGGGCCGTGCAAGCGCGCAATAGCGGCAAGAAGCTCACCCCCGTGATGCGTCAGTACGAGGAGGCGAAGGCCGCCCACCCCGACGCAATCCTGTTTTTCAGGATGGGGGACTTCTACGAGATGTTCCACGAGGACGCCGTCATTGCGGCGCGCCTGCTCGACATCACCCTGACGAGCCGGAACAGAGGCAATCCCGACGAAGAACCGATGGCAGGTGTGCCGCACCACGCGGCCGCTGGATACATCGCCCGGCTGCTGACGTTCGGGCACAAGGTGGCCATCTGCGAGCAAATGGCCGATCCCTCGACCGTCAAGGGGATCGTGCCGCGCCAGGTGGTCCGCGTGATCACGCCGGGGCTCGTGACCGACGCCGAGCAGCTCGACGCGCGGGCAAACCACTACCTCGTCGCCGTGGACGCCGCGGAGGACAACACCGAACGAGGGATTGCCCTGCTCGATCTCTCGACGGGCGAGCTGTCGGCCGGGATGATCCCCGATCTCGCGTCCCTGCTCGGGGAGCTCGCCCGGTGCGACCCGCGGGAGGTGCTCGTGGGCGGAGGGCTGCCCGCGGACGTGAAAAAAGGCGCCGGGCTGGCGGCGCCTCGCGCGGTGCTGCGGGACGACGAGCCGCTCGACGACGGAGACGTGGCAGCGACGATCGACGGCGCGGTGGCGGAGCCGATCGCGGCGGAGGCAGCGGTGACGTTGCCGCTCTCGGCGCGGCGGGCGGCGGCGCGGGCGCTGCGGTTCGCGCACAAGTGCACGCCGGGCAGCCCGCTGCCGGTGCGGAGGATCGCGCCGTACGACCCGACCGGGGCCATGCGGATCGACGAGACGGCGCAGGTGCACCTGGAGCTCGTGCGAGGGGCGGACGGGTCGAGGAAGGGGACGCTGCTCGAGACGGTGGACGCGACGGTGACGCCGGCGGGGGCGCGGCTCTTGCGGCGGAGGTTGCTCGCGCCGCTGCTCGACGTGGCGTCGATCCGGCGGAGGCTTGATGAGGTGCAGGCGTTCGTGGAGAACCCGCGGGCGAGGGCGGAGCTGCGGGAGGCGCTCGCGAAGGTGGGGGATCTCGAGCGGCTCAGCGTGCGGGCCGTGTTGCGGGAGGCGACGCCGAAGGACCTCGGCGCGCTGCGGGACGGGCTGCTCGCGGCGCCCGCGGCGGTGGCGGCGACGCGGTCGATCGTGGACGCGGGCGAGCTGTTCGGGGCCGAGGTCGACACGCTCCCGGAGCTCGCGGCGAAGCTCGCGGCGGCGCTCGTCGACAGGCCGCCTGCGCTGGCGCGGGAGGGCGGGTTCGTCCGGGAGGAGTACGACGCGGAGCTCGGCACGCAGCGCAGGCTCGCGCGGGGGGGCGCGGAGGAGATGACGAAGCTCGAGGCGGAGCTGCGCGAGAAGACGGGCGCGGGCTCGCTGCGCATCCGGTTCACGCGCGTGTTCGGCTGGTACATCGAGGTGACGAAGACGCACCTCGGCAAGGTGCCGCCGGACTTCCGGCGCAAGCAGACGGTGGCCGGCGGCGAGCGCTTCACGAGCGACAGGCTCGACGAGCTGGCCGACGGGCTCGAGAACGCCGAGTCGCGCGCGCTCGCGCGGGAGACGGACATCTTCGAGGGGCTCGTCCGCCTCGTGGCCGAGAGCGCGGAGCGGATCCGTAAGCTCGCGCGGACGCTCGCCTCGTGGGACGTCGCGGCGGCGCTCGCGGACGTGGCGCACCGGCAGGACTACGTGCGGCCGGAGGTGGACATGGGCGAGGCGCTCGTCATCGAAGGCGGGAGGCACCCGGTCGTGGAGCGGCTCGCGGCCGCAGGTCGCTTCGTGCCGAACGACACGACGCTCGACCTCGGAGGCGAGCGGCTCTGGCTGCTGACGGGGCCGAACATGGCGGGCAAGTCGACGCTGATGCGCCAGGTCGCGCTGATCACGATCCTCGCGCAGGCAGGGAGCTTCGTCCCCGCGCAGGGGGCGCGGATCGGCGTCGTGGATCGCGTGCTGTCGCGCGTGGGCGCGAGCGACAACGTGGCGCGCGGCGAGAGCACGTTCATGGTCGAGATGCGGGAGACGGCGACGATCCTGCGCGACGCGACCCGGCGCTCGCTCGTGATCCTCGACGAGATCGGCCGCGGCACGAGCACGTACGACGGGCTCGCGATCGCGTGGGCGGTGGCCGAGCACCTCCACGACGCGGTCGGGTGCCGCGCGATGTTCGCCACGCACTACCACGAGCTGACGGAGCTCGCGCAGCACGGGCCGGGCGTGGCGAACTGGTCGGTGTCGGCGCGCGAGCACGCGGGCGACGTGGTCTTCCTGCACAAGCTCGTGAAGGGGCCGGCGAGCCGCAGCTACGGGGTCGCGGTCGCGCGGCTCGCGGGGGTGCCGGAGCCGGTGCTCGCGCGGGCGAAGGCGATCCTCGCGACGCTCGAGGCGGGCGCGGCGCTGCCGTCGGGCAAACACGCGACGATGCGAGGACGCACGAAGCAGGGCTCGGTGCAGCTCGACCTGTTCGCGAAGGCAAAACCCGACGTCGATGCGGCCGCGCCCGTCCTCGAAACGCTGCGCGCCGTGGAGGTCGAGCGCTTGACGCCGCTCGACGCGCTCACGTTCGTCGCGCGCCTGAAGTCGCTCCTGCCGTCCTGATCGGCGCCCGAAGAGAGCGCGGAAAAAAGCAAGCGATCCGGCGCGAGGCGTGCTCGCGTACCTGCTCGTCTGCGGCCGGGACGGGCGCCGCACGTCCACCTTGCGCAGCCGAACGTTGAGGACGGTCCTGATTCGAGCCGGGCAAGGTGCGGATGCACTTTTCGGGTGATTCCTGACGGGGAGCGTGCAGAAATGACCTGCTGCCCCGACCATGACCCCTCCGAACTTCAACGAAGGATTGTCCCGGGACCCCCTCCCGCCACGCGACGCGCCGAGCTCCGCTCCCGAGGCGGATCAGGGCGCGCCCTACGTGCCGGGCCTCGTGCTCGAGGGCGTGGTGGCCGAAGGCGGGATGGGGCTCGTGTACGCGGCCCGCGTGACCACGACGGGCAAGCGCGTGGCGCTGAAGACGCTGCGGGCCTGCTTCGCGGACGACGAGGGCGCCAAGGCCCGCTTCGAGCGGGAGATCTCCTTCACGCGTCGGGTGGTCCACCCGAACGTGGCGCCGGTGCTCGGGCACGGGCAGATGAGCGACGGGCGGCCGTACTACCTGATGGAGCTCTATCGCGGCAGGACGCTCGGGGCCGTCGTGCGGGAGGACGGGCCGCTGCCGCTCGGGCGCGCGCTCGACGTGACGGACCAGATCCTGGCCGGGCTCGAGGCCGTGCACGCGGCGGGGATCGTGCACCGGGATCTCACGCCGGAGAACGTCCTGCTCACCGAGGGGCCGCCGGGCGAGGCGCAGGTGCTCCTGCTCGATTTTGGCTTCGCGCACGAGCCGGGCGTGGACACGGGCGACGGGGTGACGGCGGACAGCCGCGGCGCGCTCGTGGGGACGATCCGGTTCATGTCGCCCGAGCAAGTGACGCGGGGCCGCGCGATCACGCCGCAGAGTGATCTGTTCGCGACGGCCCTGCTGCTCTACTACGCGGTCTCGGGGAAGCTGCCCTTCCGCGGGGAGGGGGACCTGGACGTCGCCGTGGCGACGGTGCGCAAGGCCCCGGTGCCGCTGCGCGCGGAGCTCCGGAGCGCGCCGCGCGCCCTCGATGTGCTCCTGTCGCGCGCGCTGGCGAAGCACCCGGAGGCGCGGTTCTCGGGCGCCGCGGAGATGCGGCGCGCGCTCGCCGAAATGAAGCCCCGCCGCGCGAAGGTCGCCGGGGCGGCCGCGGCGCTCGCGGGGTAGGAGATCCCCCGCCACGCGGCAGGAACGGCGCGCCATCGAGCACGCCGTGCGCGCCTGCCATGGGCCCGCTCCTTGCCATAGACGCCCGCGCTGCGCGGCTTTCGCGCACGGTTCCGCCCGCGTGCGCTCCCCGCGCGAAAGGGCCGCCGCAGCGAGAGGCTTGGAGGAGAGGGCTCATGGATGCACTCGATCTGTTGGAGCAACAGCACCGCGACGTCTCGGCGCTGCTGTCGCGTCTCGCCGAGGCGTCGCCGGTCGGCGCGGGGAGCGAGGAGGCGTTTTACGCGGCGCTGCGCGCGGTCGACGCGCACGTCCGCGTCGAGGAGGCGTACGTCTACATCGCGTGCGCGAGCCGGCTGGGCGACGACGCGGACATCCGCGAGGCGCGCGACGAGCACAGGCGGATCCTCGACGCGGCGCGCGTGGCGCTCACGATGCCGCGCTCCGGGCCGCAGTTCGCGGCGATGATCGTGGCGCTGCGCGAGCGCTTCGAGAGGCACGCGGAGGTGCAGGAGGACGTGGTGTTCCCGAAGCTGAAGCGGAGCCTCACGGACGAGGAGCTCGACGTGCTCGGCGAGGAGATCGAGCGCTCGTACAACCGGCTGCTCGCGTCGAGCGACGACATGCGCGCGGCGAAGGCGCGGCCTTCGGAGGCGTCGTCCGAGGCGGAGCCGCGCGGCGGACGCCGAGGAGCACGCAGGCCGTCGCCCGGGGCGATGTGAAGGCGCGTCGGAGATCCTTGGTGCTCCAACGAAACGCCGCCGGCTACACGGGGACGGGGCCGCCGAAGAGGCCGAAGAAGCGGACGAACCAGACGGCGATCATCGCGACGGCGAGGACGATCGAGCCGAGCGTGATCCAGCGCGTCTGCTGAAACGCGAACGTGTACCAGCGGCCGTGGCGCACGTAGTTGTAGCTTCCTTGCAGGAGGACGAGCGCGACCACGGGCACGACGGGGATCACGAGCGGGTGGAGGTGGAGCGCCTCGTGGAGGTCGCCGGTGGCGAGGGCGAGGGCGGCGCGCGTGAGGCCACAACCCGGGCACGGGTGGCGCGTGATGAGGGCGAACGGGCAGAGAGGGATCCGGAGCGCGACCGCGAGGCCAAAGGCCGCGGCGACGGCGGCGAGGCGCGCGGCGCGGCCGAGCGCCGACCCTCTTGGTGCGGGCGCGGAGGCGCGGAGGCCAGGCGAGGGAGACGGGACGGGGGAGGGAGCCGGGGCGATGGCGGGTTCGTCCGCGCGTCGCCCCGGCGCGGGGAGCGCGCTCAATCGGCCAGGTTCGGGTCCCAGACCTGGTTCAGGTCCTTCGCCAGCGCGTAGGGGAAGAGGAAGATGTACATCACGAGGCTCTGCGACTGCGGGCTGCGCGAGCCGGCCATCTGCTTCGCCCGCGTCACGATCTCGGGCAGCTTCAGGATCATGAGCAGGTTCAGGATCGGGACGAAGAGGTGCCACGTCTGGAGCGACTCGTCCTTCGTGTAGGCCTTGAGCTCGTTCAGCATGCCGTACCCACCGAAGAGGTGGTACATGCCGCAGCAGAAGAGCGTGCCGAGCAGCGCGGTCGTCGGGTTGCGCGTCTGGCCGCGCATGCCGCCCATGCCGCCGCCCTGCGCGCCCATCATGGCGCCGCCGCCGCCCATGCCCATGGGAGCGCCCATCGCGCCGCCGGGGTACTGGCCAGGACCAACCATGGCGCCGCCCTGGGGCGCGCCGTACGCGCCGCCAGGAGGGGGGCCGTAGCCGCCGGGGCTGGGAGGCGCGCCGTAACCACCGGGGCCGCCCATCGCGCCGGGATCACCACCCGGGGGCGGGCCGTACGCGCCGCCGGGCGGCGGGGCGCCGTAACCACCGGGAGGAGGCGGCGGCGCGCCGTAGCCGCCGGGCGGGGCCGCGCCGAAGCCGCCGCCGGGGGGCGGGCCCGCGGGCGCCGGGAAGGCGCCGGGCGAGGGCATGCCGGGCGGCGGGGGCGGCGCGGCGGGCGGGTTTGGCGACGGGGGTGTGAAGTTCGGGATCTGATCGATCGCGATCGTGCTCCCGAGACCACCCTGAGGCTCGAAGCCACCTGCCGGCGGATAACCGGGAGGAGGCGGGGGCGCGCCCGGCGGCGCGGCCGTCGGGCCGAGGCCCGCGGGCGGCACGCCGATCACCGTACCCGCCAGGCCCTGATCGCCCAGCGTGGGGCTGCCGGGCATCGGCGGCATCGGCGGCGGCGGCGCGGCAGCCGGCATCGGCGGCGCAGCCGGCATCGGCGGCGGCGCAGCCGGCGGCGGCATGGCCCCCGGGGGTGCAGAGGGGGGCTGCTGGCTCATCAGCATCGTCCCCTTGAACTTCGGCGCGGCAGCTCCTTTCAGGTTGAAGCCGCACTTCGTGCACGTCGTCGCCGTCTCCGAGTTTTGTGTCCCACAATTCGGACAGAACACGAACCACCTCCCGAGGCGCCGCGCGTCATTCGACCAGGTGCGAAAGACGCGAGGGCGGGCGGCAGCCTAGTGGAAGGTCGCCCCGCGACTCAAGAACAACACACGTGGTCGTCACGAGATCGATCCCCTGACGCGCGCGCCGGGTGATGAGGGGTTGCGAGCGAGCAAACCCGCGCGCGCGGATCGACGCGTGACGCGCGTGAAACGAAGCCGCTGCGAGGTGCGCTCGGGCGCACCTCCAGAGCGTAGGAAAAGGAGAAAGATACGGCGTGGCGAACGGCGCGCCTTGACACAACCGGGGATCGCTCACTAGCGTGCGCGCGCCTGCAGAAGGGGCCCGAGCGAAACGCGGGCAAAACCCTTCGGGCGGCTCGTTCTCTCTCTCGTCTGGCGCGTGGCCCGACGGAGGGGTTCGAAGTCGAGCATGAAGCTACGTGCTCGCTTGCCGCCGCCTCGATCCACCCCTAGCCCTGCTGGCGAACGAACATGACGAAGTTCGCATTGTCTCCCGACCGCGAGAAGCACGTCGAAGAAATCCTCTCGCGTTACCCGAACCGCCAGGCGGCCTGCATCCCCGTCCTCCATGTCTGCCAAGAGCAGAACGGGTGGATCTCCGACGAAGTCGTCGAGTGGGTGGCGGCTCGGCTCGACCTCTCGGCCGCGCACGTGAAGGGCGTGGTGACGTTCTACACGCTCTTCAACAAGGAGCCCGTGGGCAAGCATCAGGTCTGGGTCTGCCGGACCTTGAGCTGCGCGCTCCGCGGGGCGGACGAGATCCTCCACCACTGCGAGAAGCGCCTCGGCATCCACGTCGGAGAGACGACGAAGGACGGGAAGGTGACCTTGCGGACGGCGGAGTGCCTCGCCTCGTGCGGCACGGCGCCGATGATCCAGGTCGACAAGGACTACTACGAGAACCTCACCACGGCCGAGGTCGATCGGATCCTCGACCGCCTCATCAAGTGACCCCATGCTGCGACAAACGACGTATCTGACGAAGCGGTATGGCGTCCCCGAGGGGTGGACGCTCCCCGTGTACGAGCGTGACGGCGGCTATCAACAGGCCAAGCGCGCGCTCTCGATGACGCGTGAAGCCCTCGTCGACGAGATGAAGCTCGCGAACATCCGCGGCCGCGGCGGCGCCGGCTTCCCGATGGGCGTGAAGTGGAGCTTCATGCCCTGGCCTCCGAAGCCGGAGAAGCCGCACTACCTCGTCATCAACGCCGACGAGGGCGAGCCCGGGACGTTCAAGGACCGGACGATCATGGAGCTCGATCCCCACGCGGTGGTGGAGGGCTGCATCATCGGCTGCTTCGGCATCGGCGCGCACGCGGCGTACATCTATGTCCGCGACGAGCTGCACCTCTCGAAGGCGCGCCTCTGGGGCGCGATCAAGGAGGCGCGCGAGAAGGGCTACCTCGGCGCGAAGCCCTTCGGGATCGACTACCCCGTCGAGGTCTATGTCCACACGGGCGCAGGCGCGTACATCTGCGGCGAGGAGACGAGCCTCCTGAACTCGCTCGAGGGCAAGCGCGGCGAGCCGCGGCTCAAGCCGCCGTTCCCGGCGAACGCGGGCGCGTTCGGCATGCCGACGACGGTGAACAACCTCGAGACGATCGCGGCGGTGCCGGTGGCGCTCGCGATGGGCGGCGACGCCTTCTCCAAGCTCTCGGACCTGCACGATCAGAAGGACGGCGGCTGCCGGCTCTACGGCGTCTCGGGCCACGTGAACAAGCCCGGCATCTACGAGGCGTGCGTGGGTCTGACGCTGCGCGAGCTCATCTACGACCTCGGCGGCGGCGTGAAGGGCGGCGAGATGCTCGGCGTGATCCCGGGTGGTTCGTCCTGTCCGATCCTGCGGCCCGACGAGGTCGTGAACGCGCCGGACGCGAAGTCGCCGCTGCACCGCTGGCACGGCAAGAACGTGCTCGACGTGCCGATGGGCGTGGAGACGTACCGCGCGCTCGGGACGATGCTCGGCACGTGCTGCGCGATCGTGCTGAACAAGAACACGGACATCGTGCTCGCGATGCACAACCTGATGCGGTTCTACCGCCACGAGTCCTGCGGCCAGTGCACGCCGTGCCGCGAGGGCAGCGCGTGGCTCTTCCGCATCCTCGATCGGATGACGCACGGCGAGGCCACGATGGAGGAGCTCGATCGGCTCCACGAGATCGCCGACAACATCATGGGCAACACGATCTGCGCGTTCGGCGAGGGCACGGCGATGCCCGCGCTCGGGTTCTTGCGCAAGTACCGCAAGGAGTTCGAGGAGTACGTGCGCACGAAGGGCAAGTCCGGGACGGGGAGGCTCGCGCTGTGAACAAACTCGAACTGGCGTACTTCGGCGCCTGCTCGCTCATCGCGCTGGTCGGCGCGATCGTGACCGTGGGCGCGAAGAACCCGATCCGCGGGGCCATGGGGCTGCTCTCGACGATCATCGGGATCGCGGGCCTCTACCTGATGCTGGCGGCCGAGTTCCTCGCGGCGATCCAGCTCCTCGTGTACGCGGGCGCGGTCGTGATCCTCTTCCTCTTCGTGATCATGCTCCTCGGCCCGTCGGCGCAGTCGAAGCGCGACGCGCGGGGCGCGGTCGCGAGGTACGTGGGCGCGGCGGCGATGCTGTTCAGCGGGGTCGGCGGGATGGCGCTCGTGATGCGCACGCAGTCGCCCGCGCCGACGGCGCTGCCGGCGGCGCCGCCGCAGTTCGGCACGATCGAGTCGATCGGGCACGAGCTCTTCTCGACGGCGCTCGTGCCGTTCGAGCTCTCGGGTGCGCTCTTGCTCGTGGCCGTCGTCGGCGCCGTCGCGGTCGCGCGCGGCAAGCAGGTGGATCCCACGCTGCTGCCCGCGGCGGACGCGAAGAAGCCGAGCGCCTCTCCCTCACCCACCGCGCGCGCCGCAGGCCAGACCAAGGAGGCGAGGTCGTGACCGTCCCGCTCGAGTACTTCGTGATCGTGGCCGCCGTGCTCTTCATGACGGGCGCGGTGGGCTTCTTGATCCGACGCAACCTGCTCGTGCTCCTCATGAGCATCGAGCTGATGTTGAACGCCGTGAACCTCACGCTGGTCGCCTTCAACCGCCAGCATCCGGGGGATCACACGGGGCAGATCTTCACCTTCTTCATCATCGCCATCGCCGCGGCGGAGGCCGCCGTCGGCTTGGCCATCGTCCTCGCGTTCTTCCGGCTCCGCAGCACGGTGCGCTCGGACGACGCCGATCTTCTGAGGAACTAGCGTGGAAGCCCTCAAAGCTCAGTTTCCCGCAACGAACTTCACGCTGTTAGCGGTCGTCCTCGCCTTGCCGCTCATCGGCGCCTTCGTGAACGGCGTCTTTGGCAAGCGGCTCGGCAAGGCCGGCGTCCGTCTCATGGCCCTCTCGGCCATCGGCGGCTCGTTCATCGCGGCGCTCGCCACCTTCCTCCTCCTGCCGAAGGGGGAGGGCGGCGGCACGCTCGCGTGGACCGCTTGGCGCTGGTTCTCGTTGAACGGGCGGATGGGTCAAACGATCCCCATCGACGTCGCCTTCAGCGTCGACGCGATGAGCGCGACGATGATGCTGGTGGTCACCGGCGTCGGGTTCCTGATCCACCTGTACTCGAGCGAGTACATGGTGAAGGACCCGGGCTACCACCGGTTCTTCGCGTACTTGAACCTCTTCTGTTTCGCCATGTTGACGCTCGTCATGGCGGACAACATGGCCGTGCTCTTCGTCGGCTGGGAGGGCGTCGGCCTCTGCAGCTACCTCCTCATCGGCTTCTGGTTCGGCGAGGAGAAGAACGCGACCGCGGGCAAGAAGGCGTTCATCGTCAACCGCATCGGCGACTTCGGTCTGCTCGTGGCGATGGCGATGTTGCTCTACTACACGGGATCGCTGCGCTTCGCGGAGATCAACGCGAGCGCGCGGAACCTGCTCGATCCGGTCACGATCTGGCCCTTCGGCAACCTGCCGCTCGAGGCGCAGTGGAACGCGGCGAACCCGAACGCGAACGCGGCCTACAAGGCGATCGTGCACCTGTTCCTGCCCGAGAAGGGCATCCAGGTCTACGCGTCGACGCTCGTCGGCCTCGCGATGTTCCTCGGCGCCGCCGGCAAGAGCGCGCAGATCCCGCTCTACGTGTGGCTCCCGGACGCGATGGCGGGCCCCACGCCGGTCTCCGCGCTCATCCACGCGGCCACGATGGTCACGGCGGGCGTCTACCTCGTCGCGCGCACGTCGGCGGTGTTCCTGATGTCGCCGGCGGCGATGGCGACGGTGGCGGTGCTCGGCTGCGCCACGGCGATCTTCGCCGCGTCGATCGGCCTGTTCCAGCACGACCTGAAGAAGGTGCTCGCCTACTCCACGGTGAGCCAGCTCGGGTTCATGTTCATCGGCGTCGGCGTGGGCGCGTTCGCCGCGGGTTTCTTCCACGTCTTCACGCACGCGTTCTTCAAGGCCTGCCTCTTCCTCGGCGCCGGCTCGGTGATCCACGCGATGCACGCGCGGATCCACGACACGGACAGGTCGCAGGACATCCGCAACATGGGCGGGCTGAAGAAGCACCTGCCCATCACGCGGTGGACGTTCCTGATCTCGTGCTTCGCGATCGCGGGCGCGCCTCCGCTCGCGGGCTTCTGGTCGAAGGACGAGATCCTCTGGAAGGCGTTCTCCACGAAGATCGTGGCGCCGGAGCTCGGGCGCATGGAGCCGCTCTGGACGTGGCCCTCGTGGCTCGGCCAGGCGATCTACTGGGTGGGCGTCGTCGCGGCGACGATGACGGCGTTCTACATGTTCCGCGCCTACTTCATGACCTTCCACGGCGAGTTCCGCGGCTGGAAGATCGTCGCGGGCTGGAAGGAGCCGAAGCACGCGCACGGCCATGACGATCATGGCCACGACGATCACCACGATCACGAGCACGACGACGGCAAGCCGCTCGAGGGCCCGAAGCCCCACGAGTCGCCGCTCGCGATGACGCTCCCGCTCATGGTGCTCGCGGCGTTCGCGGCCTTCGCGGGCTTCCTGATGGCGGAGCCCATCCACCTCGAGCCGCTCGGGCACATGCTCGCGCCGGTCTTCACGCGGGCGCACGACCTCGTCGTGCCGCGCGCGGAGGGCATCGAGAAGCTCATGTGGCCGATGATGGGCCCCGGCGTGGCGGCCTTCCTCGGCGGCACGGGCGCGGCGATGGTCGTGTACCTGAACAAGGGCGGCGCGCCGGAGGAGTCGTTCAAGAAGGCGGCGCCGGGCCTGTACAAGCTCATCTACGACAAGTGGCGGATCGACGAGCTGTACGACGCGACGGTGGTCGGGATGGTGGACGCGCTCGCGGACATCTTCACGGCCGCGGACAAGTGGTTCATCGACGGCATCCTCGCGAAGCTGACGGCGGCGGTCGTCGGGTTCTTCGGGACGGTGCTCCGCACGTTCCAGACCGGCCGCGTGCAGGTCTACGGCGCGGCGATGGCCATCGGGCTCGCGGGCGTGGGCTTCTTCCTCGTCCGGCCGCACGCCGACGCGACGGTCGATGATTCGCGGCTCCGCTCGGCCGGCGAGGTGGTCATCTCGGCGGCGCCCGGCCCTGGTTACACCTACCGCTGGGAGGGCACGGGGACGGAGCAGAAGGACTTCAGCCAGGTGCGCGAGGTTCGTATCAACGTCAATCCCGGGGAGACGAAGGACGTCAAGCTGCACGTGCGCAACGCGTTCGCGCAGGAGGCGACCCACAGCTTCGCGATCTCGCGGCCTGGCCGCGGCTTCCCGTCCTCGGCCGTGCCCAACCTGGGCGTGCCGGGCGCGGTGGTGCCGGCGGGTGGTGGTCGCGTGCCTGCGAAGGACATCCCTGGGCTCATCAACCCGCGAGGCGCCCAATGAGCCCGCTCGATCTCGTCTTCCAGTACTGGCCCGCGATCGGCGCGGGCATCCTCGGCGCGCTCGTCCCGCGGGGCGACGCGCCGACGAAGCAACGCGCCGGCCTCGGCTTCATCGCGGCCCTCACCACGCTCTTCGTGATCTGGCTCTGGCCGTCCGAAGGCGCGCCGCAGGCGGCCGAGGCCGCGGGCGAGTGGCCGCACCTGCTCAACCTGCTGATCGCGCTGCCGATCGTGGGCGCGGCGGCGGTGCTGTTCATCCCGCGCCAGATGCTCTCGGTGCTCCGCGGCTTCACCTACGTGGTGCTCGGCATCGGGTTCGTCGCGTCGCTCTGGCTGCTCACCGTCCCGATGACCGCGGGCTGGCACTTCCAGTACATCAAGGACTGGATGCCCTTCCTCGGCATCCGCTACCACGTCGCGATCGACGGCATCAGCCTGTGGCTGGTCCTCCTGACGACGTTCGTCACGCCGATCGCGGCGTACGCGTCGTTCGGCTCGATCAAGACGCGCATCAAGGAGTTCTGCTTCGCGCTCCTGCTCCTGCAGGGCGGGATGATCGGCGCGTTCCTCGCGCTCGATCTCTTCCTGTTCTACGTGTTCTGGGAGCTGATGCTGGTGCCGATGTTCATCATGATCGGCGTCTGGGGCGGCGCGGATCGCGTGAAGGCGGCGATCAAGTTCTTCCTCTACACGATGGCCGGCTCGGTGCTGATGCTGGCCGCGATCATCTACCTCGTGTGGGCGCACCAGAAGCTCACGGGTGAGTTCACCTTCGACTACCTCGCGCTCTCGCGCGTCGTCCTGTCGAGGGAGGCGCAGCTCATCTGCTTCTGGGCCTTCTCGCTGGCGTTCTTCATCAAGGTGCCGATGTGGCCGGTGCACACCTGGTTGCCGGACGCGCACGTGCAGGCGCCGACGGGTGGCTCGGTGATCCTGGCCGCGGTGATGCTGAAGCTCGGCACCTACGCGTACATGCGCTTCTCGATCGGGCTCTTCCCGGGGCCCGCGTCGAACCTGTCGGCGAACCTGGCGGGCGTGGCGATCCTGGGCGGCATCCTCTACGGCGCGCTGGTCGCGTGGAAGCAGCGCGACGTGAAGCGCCTGGTCGCGTACTCGTCGGTCGCGCACCTCGGCTTCGTGATGCTGGGGCTCTTCAGCGCGACGCCGGCGGGCATGCAGGGCGCGGTGCTGCAGATGGTCAACCATGGCGTGTCGACGGGCGCGCTCTTCCTCCTCGTCGGCGTCATCTACGACCGGCGCCACACGCGCGAGGTGGACGAGTTCGGCGGGCTCGCGAAGGTGATGCCGATCTACACGGTGGTCTTCCTGATCGTGACGTTCGCGTCGGTCGGCGTTCCCGGGACGAACGGGTTCATCGGCGAGTTCCTCGTCATCATGGGCACGTTCATGTCCGAGCGGCTCGGCAAGTTCGCCGGGATCCACACGGTGGGCGCTGCGGCCGGCGTGATCCTCGCGGCGGTCTACATGCTCTACGTGGTCCAGAAGATGTTCTTCGGGCCGCTCACGAACCCGAAGAACAAGCACCTGCCCGACCTCACGGTGCGCGAGTCGCTCGCGCTCGCGCCCTTCGTGCTCATGATCTTCGTCATCGGGTTCTTCCCCTCGATCTTCCTCGATCGGATGAAGGAGTCGATCCTGCTCCACCACAACCAGTACAAGGTCGTATCGGGCCAGGCGATCCTGTTCGCGGACGAGCGGGACGCGAAGCTCCTGCCCGAGGACACGTTCTCGCCGGCGTTCCTGAAGGGCATGCCCAAGAAGGAGAAGCCCGCCGAGGAAGCGGGCGGCGAGGACTCGCAGGCGGCGCTCGGCGGTGAAGGGAAGGTGGCGCAGTGAACTCCGGCCTCTTCCTCGGTCTGTCGCCGCTGCTCGTCGTCAGCCTCGGCGGCCTGCTCTTGATGGTGGCGGAGGCGTTCTCGAAGCGCCGCGTCGACGAGACGTCGGACGATCGGGACGCGGGGCCGTCGTCGGAGCTCTCGCTCGGCACGGCGGTGACGCTGCTCGCGGGCGCCGTCTTCGCCGCGGCGATCTGGTTCGTCGGTCCGGAGAAGCTCGAGGGCGCGAACCTGGTCGCGCCCTGGATCATCGTCGACCGCTTCACCCTGTTCTTCTCGTTCGTGCTTTGCCTCGGCGGCGCGCTCGCCGCGCTGCTCGCGGGTGGTTACCTGCCGGAGCACAGGCTCGATCGGGGCGAGTTCTACCCGCTCGTCATCTTCTCGACCGTGGGCGCGATGATCCTCGCGGCCGCGGGGGATCTGCTCTCGCTCTTTCTCGGGCTCGAGACGATGTCGCTCGGCGTGTACGCGATGGTCGGCTTCCGCCGCGCCTCGTTGCGCAGCACCGAGGCGGCGGTGAAGTACTTCCTGCTCGGGTCGTTCGCGGCGGCGCTCCTGCTCTACGGCGGGGCGCTGCTCTACGGCGCGACGGGGCACACGGATCTCGCGGGCATCCGCGAGGTGATCGCGAACGCGCAGCCGGGCAAGGGGCCGAACTTCGCGCTCGTGATCACGGCGGCGGCGCTCATCATCGTGGGGCTCGCGTTCAAGGTGAGCGCGGTGCCGTTCCACATGTGGACGCCGGACGCCTACGAGGGCGCGCCGACGCCGACGACGACCTACATGGCCGTGGCGGTGAAGTGCGCGGCGTTCGCGACGATGCTCCGCGTGCTCATCGGTGGCTTCGGCGAGGGCGGGCTCGAGTCGTGGGCGGCGGGCTGGCCGCCGGTCGTCGCGCTGCTCGCGGTGCTCACGATGACGGTGGCGAACCTCATCGCGGGCCAGCAGGAGTCGGTCAAGCGCATGCTCGCGTACTCGAGCATCGCGCACGCGGGGTACGTGCTCGTGGGCGTCGTCTCGACGATGCGCGCGGGCGGCGACGCGCAGGGCAGCGTGATGTTCTACCTGCTCACGTACACCGTCTCGACCGTGGGCGCGTTCGGCGCGCTCATCCTGATGGGCAGCCGCGGCGCCGAGGCGGTGAGCTACGAGGACCTCGCGGGCGTGGGCAAGCGGCATCCGGCCGCGGGCTTCGCGTTCTCGCTCTTCCTGCTCTCGCTCGCGGGCGTGCCTCCGACGGCGGGCTTCTTCGGCAAGCTCTACATCGTCAAGGCGTCGATCGGCGCCGGGCTCTACCCGCTGGCGGTCATCCTGCTCTTGAACAGCGTGATCTCCGCGTATTACTACCTGCGCGTGATGGTCTACATGTACATGCGCGAGCCCGCGCCCGGCGCGCCCATCGCGAAGCCGATGCGCTCGGGGTACGTGGCGACGGCGCTCGTCGTCTCCGGCGTGCTCGTGGTCGTGCTCGGCCTGTGGCCGACGACGTCGCTGCAGATGGCGGTCGAGGCGGCCCTCGCCGCGCGCTGAACGCCTCGCTCCGCGCTCCTCGCTTCCCCCACAACGAAGGTCCCTTGCCCCGGCGATGGCTGTGCCGCAGCATCGCCGGGGGAGTGACAACGAGGTTGATGATGATCCGACAACTCGGTTGGCACGGTGAACGACGTGTTGCCTCGAAACGGCCACGATCCTGCGCGGCGCAGGGCTTGCCCACGTCCGGGGTGATGAACCGAACTTCGATGGCCTGGTTGCTCGTCGTCCCCTGCGTCGTTGCGCTGGGTTGCCAGAACAACCCGGCTCCCCCGAACCACGACACGAAGCCCGGGACCGACGGAGCGGCAGCGCCGGGATCCGCGAAGCCCGAGGCCTCGGCAGCGGCTCCCGCGCCGAAGGGGGCGTTCCCGAACGGGATCGGGCGCGCCGACGCCGACATCACCAAGGTCATCAACCCGAAGAACGAAGCGCCGTACGAGGGCCCCAAGGCGACGGTGCGCGGCACGGTGCGCATCAAGGGCGACGCGCCGCCGGGCACGAGCTTCACGTTCCCCGCGGGCAAATGCGGCGAGGCCGCGGCGACCTACGGAAAGCTCTTCCGCGTGGGGCTCGAGGGCGCGGCGGCCGACGTGCTCGTCGCGGTGACGGGTTACAAGGGGTTCGTCCCGGCACGCGAGGAGGCCGCGAAGGTCACCATCCACGGCTGCGCCTTCTCGCGCCGCACGGTGGCGATGACGTTCGGGCAGCGCCTCGAGGTCGCGAACATCGACAAGATCGAGAGCTACATGCCGTACCTCGACGGCGCGCCGAAGAAGGCCGTGCTCGTGGCCGTTCCGGGCGGGGCGCCCGTGAAGCTCTACGCGTTCGAGCCCGGGCACTACATGATCCGCGACGAGCTGCCGAACCCGTTCCTCACGGCCGACGTCTACGTGCTCGCCTACGCGACCCACGCGGTCACGGGCCTCGACGGGCAGTACGAGATCACCGGCGTCCCCGCGGGCGGCGAGGTGCGCGTGAGCGCGTTCCTGCCGTCGATCGACAAGGTCGTCGAGCAGCGGATCACGCTGAAGGAAGGCGACAACACGGTCGACCTGACGCTCGAGTTCGACGAGAAGAAGGACACCCCCGAGGCGAGGAAAAAGGCCGCCGCGGAGAAGAAGGCCGAAGCCGAGAAGAAGGCCGAAGCCGAGAAGGAACGCTAAGCGCCCTTGCCCGAGGGCGCGAGGCGAGCGCGCACGCGCTTGCGGACGGCTTCGAGCAGCGGATCGGGTGTTGCGTTCGGCGATGTGTCGGACGACGCGGAGGCGGCGCCGGCGAACGCGCGTGCGGCCTCGGCGCCCGCGCGTCGCAGGAGCAGATCGGCGAAGAGCAGGCGCGCGAGCGGGGAGGGGGCCGCGGCGAGCGTGTCCCTCGGGGCGTCGAGCGCGGACGCGAAGAGGGCCGCGTCGCCCGCGAGATCCGCGGCGACGGCGAGCGCGATCCGCGCGGAGCTCGACGAAGGATCGGCGCCGAGGACGAGCTCGGCCTGGTCGCGCGCGAGGGGCGCGAGGCCGAGGGCCGCGGCCCGGACGGCGAGCTCGGGGGCGGGGAGGCGCGCGCGAAGAGCGGCCTTTCGGGCGGCGCCGAGGTCGCCGGAGCGCAGGGCCGCGTCGACCTCGGCGAGCGGCGCGAGCGCGGGCACCTCGGCGCTGATCCGATCCGCATGGCGAGGCGCGCGTCTTCGCAAGGCGCGGGCTGCTCGCTCGGCGGCGGCCGCGTCGTTGCGTCGGAGCGCGAGCTCGTAACGGGCGAGCCAGCCTCGAACGGAGGTGGGTCGCTCGAAGACGAGGGCGTCGAGCCAGCGCTCGGCCTCGGTGACGCGACCTCTTCGCTCGAGCAACGAGGCGTAGAGCAACACGGCCTCGTCCTGCCCTGGATCGAGGGCGACGGCGCGGGCGGCGTGCCCGAGCGCCTCGTCGAGCCGGCCCATCTTCTCGGCGCAGCGGGCGCGCGCGCGGGCGAGGGGCTCGTAGGTCGGATCGAGCGCCTCGGCGCGTTCGAAGGCGCCTCCGGCGGAGCCACGCGCGTCGGGATCGGCGCACGCTGCGGCGCCGAGGCGGGTCCAGACCTCGACGCTCTTCGCGTCGTGCTCGGCGGCGCCGCGGTAGAGCAGGATCGCCAGCCGTAGATCGCCGCGCGCTTCGGCCTCCGCGGCGCGGGCGTAATACGCGTACGCCTCGTACGCGATGAACCGCCCCTCCGTGGGCACGCCATCGATGACGCGGATCACCTTCGGATCACCGCAGCCCGCCGTGAGGCCGAGCAACACGAGCGCGGCGCCACGCGCGAGTGACCGTCCACGTCCGCTCATGCCCACCTCGTGAGGACCTCGAGCAGCCGGTCGTTCTCTTCGCGTGTGCCGATCGTGATGCGCAGGTGGTTCGCGAGGCGACCGCCGCGGGCGTGGAAGCTCCGGACGAGGATCTTGTTCGCCGCGAGGCCCTCGAACACGTCCTTCGCGGGCCGCTTCGTTTCGACCCAAAGGAAGTTCGCGTCACTCGGGGGCACACCGAAGCCGAGCCGCGCGAGCTCGCGGCCGAGGCGCTCGCGCTCCGCGACGACGTGCGCGACGACGCGCTCGATCTCGGCGCGCAGCTCGCAGAGGACGAGCGTGGCGGCGCGCTGCGAGGGCGTGGGCAGGTTGTAGGGCTGGCGGACCTTGTCGATCTCGCGGACGAGCTCGGCCGGCCCCACGAACCAGCCGACGCGTAGCGCCGCGAAGCCGATCTTGGAGACGGTGCCGAGCAGGGCGACGTTCGGGTAAGCGTGGCGGAGGTGCGCGACACTCGCGGGCGCGAAGGCGACGTACGCCTCGTCGAGCACGACGAGCGCTTCGGGCGCGGCTTCGATCACGGCGCGGATGCGATCCTCGGACATGCGCGTCCCGGTCGGGTTGTTCGGCGACGCGAGGAAGACGATGTTCGGGTTCGTCGAGGTGATGGCCGCGCGCATCTGCGCGACGTCGAGGTCCCAGCGATCGTCGAGCGGGACCTCGTGGACACGGATGCCGCGGGCGGCCGCGCTGAGCCGGTACATCACGAACGTCGGCGACGGCGTGACGATCGTCGCTGCCTCGGCGCCTGCGCGCGGCTGCGAGAGCGCGGTGAGCAGGAGGGCGATCACCTCGTCCGAGCCCGTGCCCACGAGGACCTCGTCCGACGTGCCGCCCACGTGGCTCGTGATCGCCTCGCGGAGCTCGGTCGCTCGTGGATCGGGGTACCGCTCGAGCGCGCCCGCCGCGAGCGCCTGCGCGACGGCGGCGCGCGCGTCGGGGGAGAGCAGCGGCGGGGCCTCGTTGCCGTCGAGCCGGATCTCGAAGTCGCCCGTGTGCGGGACGTACGCGGCGAGGTCCGCGAGCTCGGGGCGGAGCAGGTTGGCGAAGCGGGACGCGGTCATACGAATCAGCGCGGCAGCTTAGCCCCCGTCGCCCGGTGATGCTCGGATCGTTCAACCGACGGAGAGCCCGGGCGCGCCGATACGTGTGTCGAGGGGCTCGAGGTGAAGCGTGGCAGCCCGCTCGCGGAAGGCGGCGGACGAGGGCGCGGGGCCGATCCACAAGGCGATGTCGCCGCCGCCTGCGCCGCTTGGCCCGAAGCTCGCGCCTTCCGCTCGCGCGAACGTGCGCAGCGTGGCCACGTCGTCGACCACGATGGGCGCGCCGGACACGCGGCCGAGCTCGGCGAGCGTGTCGATCTGCGCCGCGATCGCTCGCACGAACCCCGCCGCGTCCTCGGCTTCGAGCGCGGCCTTTGCGCCGTCCGCGATCTCGTCGAGCAGCTTCCGATACACCTCGGGATCCCGCGCGCGCACGGCCTGCACCTTCTCGACGAGCGCGCCCGTCGACGCCGCCGTGGGGCAGGCGAAGACCTCGAGCACGACGCCGCGCGGCAAGGCAAACGGCGCGACGTCGAGCGCCCCGTCCTTCACGAGCCGGCACGCGACGACGCCGCCGAACACGCTCGAAGCGACGTCGATGCCGCTGCCGCGTGGCTGGGCCTTCCGGTGCGCGGCGAGCGCGAGCGGGAAGACCACGCTCCTGAGCTTCGCCTCGTCCGTGATCGTCGCGGCGAGCGCCGCGCCGATCGAGGCGACCAGGATCGCCGCGCTCGATCCGAGCCCGAGCTTGCGTGTCGTGCCGTCGGGCATCGGCGCGCGCAGGGCCGACGCGTCGAACGCGGGCGCGTGGCGGAGCACGCCCGCGTCGATCGCCGCGTGTACCTCCTCCGTCACGAGCTCGCTCGTGTGGCTCTCGTCCGCCACCACGTAGCGATCGACGGCCGCGACGAGCGCGGGTGCTCCTTCGAGGACGGCGTACGCCCCCGAGACGACGATCTTGCCCGGCGCCCGCGTGATCACGTTCGTTCCAAAAGCCGCGCGCCTTCGCCGGGCGACGCGACGATCGTACGTTTCACGCCCGGCACCTCCGCGAGCGCGGCCGTCACGCGTGGCTCGTCCTCCGGCGTCGTCAGCACCTTCACGTGAGGTCCCGCGTCGATCGTCGCGTAGGCGACGAGCCCGCGCGCCCGCATGCGTCGCACCTCTTCGAGCGCCTCCACCGTCCCGCCGGTCCAGTAAATGAGCCCCGGCCGCGCGGCGATACTCGTCGCGTGCATCGCGAGCGCGCTCTCCTCGGCGGCGACGCCGAGCGCCTCGAGATCCCGCCGGAGCACGGCCTCGCGCACGCGGGCGCAGAGCGCGGGCGCGGACGCGACCCACGCCGGAAAATACGGGCTCGTACGGACCGTGTGCTCCATGCCGTCCGTCGAGCCCACGGCCTTCGGCCCTTCCCGCGTCACGGCCACGACGACACGTAACGCGAGGTGATCCGCCGGCGCGATCGGGATCGCCGCGAGGTCCCCCTCGCCGGGGTTGCCCACGGGCAGCTCCACGAACCCGCCGAACGCCGAACGCGCCGCGCTCACCGAGATCCTTCGCGCGAGATCACTCACGCGCGCCGGATCCGTGTCGAGCCCCGCCGCCGCGAGCGCCGCGAGCGCGAGCGCCGAGAAGCCCGACGCGCTCGACGCGAGGCCCGAGGCCGTCGGGAAGTCGTTGCTGCTCTCGACACGCGCCCGCGTCTCGAACCCCGCCGCGCGACGCACCCGATCGAGCAGCTTCACCACCCGCGCGCGCGGGCCCTCGTCGGCCGGCGCGCCGCCGAGCAGGAACGTGTCCTCCACGAGCGCCGGATCGAAGGTCACGGTCGTCGTCGTGGCCATGCCCGCGAGTGTCACCGAGAGGCTCGGCACCGCGGGCTGGTTCACGCCGTCCGCCCGCTTCCCCCAGTATTTCGCCAGCGCGATGTTCGGATGCGCCGTCGCCTTGGCCGCGCGTATCGTCACGACAGTCCTCCTTCGGCGCGCTCCGTCGGGGCGCGCCTGCCTGCGCGGATCCGCGCGTAAAATCCTTCGTAGCGGCCCTCGGCGCCTCGCCAGGCGTCGAGGATCCGCGCGGCGCTCTTGGCCTCGCGCGCCTCGTCACGCGTGCCGTCGCTCTGGAACGCGGGCGGCACGAGCGCGATCACGCAGCCGCCGCCGCCGCCTCCCGTGAGCTTCGCGCCGAGCGCGCCCGAGGCCCGCGCGAGCGCGCAGAGCTCCTCGAGCTCGCTCGTCGAGACGAAGAGCCCCGAGAGCACGAGCTGGTTCATGTTCATGAGATCCCCGAGCGCGCGCTGGTCACCGGCCTCGAGGGCGAGCACGGCGTTGCCCACGATCGACGTCACCGCGTCGATCGATCGCTGCACGAGCACGGGATCCTTCGCGTGTTGTGACGCGATGAGCCCGACCGTCTCCCGCGTCGACGACGGCTGCCCCGTCGATCCCACACACAAGGCGAGGTCCTGGCGCGGCAGGATCGGCCGCGCCCCCTCGGCGCGCGTGAACCGGAAGATGCCGCCTCGCGCCGCGGCCATCGCGTCGATGCCGGAGGGGTTGCCGTGAAAGATCCGCTCCCACGCGGCTGCACGTTCGAGCACACGCGCCTCGATCGCCGCGTCCTCTTCCTGCCCACGCGCGAGCGCCTCCGCCGCGCGCGTGATCGCCACGGAGAGCGCCGCCGAGCTGCCCAGGCCGCCGCCCGGCGGCAGATCACTACGCGCCTCCACGTGCACGGGCGGGAGCGCGGGCGCGACCGTGAGCAACGCGTGGAACGCGCGCTCGAGATCGTTCGAGGACGAACCATCCGCCACGACCGTCTCGTCCCCGATCCGGAGCGTGCTCGGCCCGCTCGCGAGGCGCGTCGCTCGGGCGTGGGCTCCGCGATCGAGGCCAGCCGCGATCGCGGGTGATCCGTAGACGACCGCGTGTTCGCCGAACAGGATCACCTTGCCCGACGCCGTCCCCTCCGCGCTCGTCCTCTCCGTCACGAGCGCGCCTCCTCCGCGGCGGGCCGCACCCGGAGCGCGTCCACCACGCCGGCCAGGATCGATCGCGCCGCGGCCGTCACCGTCATCGACGCGAGCTCCTTCATCGCCGCCTCGCAGAGCGCCCGCTGCCGCTCCTCCACGGCCCTGCGCGCGCCCGACGTCACGAGCGCCCGCGTCGCCGCGGCGACCGCGTCCGCGCCCGCGTCCGCTCGCCCGTGCGCCGCTGCGAGCGCGCGTGTCTCGTCCTCGTTCATGCGCCGCGCCGCCTCGGCCACGAGGCTCGTGCGTTTGCCCGCCACGATGTCGTTGCCGACCGGCTTGCCCGTCTCCGCGTGGTCTCCGAAGGTCCCGAGCAGATCGTCGCGGAGCTGGAACGCGACGCCGAGCGGCGCCGCGAAACGCGCGAGCGCCGCGCAGAGCTCCGGCGATCCACCCGCGAGCGCCGCGCCGATGAGCAGCGGCCCGCGCATCGTGTAGCTCCCGGTCTTGAGGTCGTGCATCGCCTCGACGTCCTCCGCCTTGCCGAGCACGTCGATCTGCTGGCCGAGCACCACGTCCTCGTGGATCCGCAGGAACACCTGCGTCACCTCGAGCCGCCGCTCCGCCGAGAGCCCCGGGATCGACACCAGCGTCTCCACCGCGAGCCCCCACGTCATGTCACTCGAGAGGATCGCCGCCGTCGCCCCGATGTGCTCGCCCCCGAGCCTCTTCGTGAGCGCCGCGTGGACGCTCGGACCGCCGCGCCGCGTCGCGTCGTTGTCCATCCAGTCGTCCTGGATGAGCAGGTAACTCTGCAGGAGCTCGAACGCGACGCCGGCGTCGATCGCCGCGTCGAGCGGGCCCTCGCCTCCGGCGGCGATCCACCCGGCGGCGATGAGCCCTGCGCGCACGCGCTTGCCGCCGCGGAGCGAGAGGTCCCGCGCCGCCTCGTGCATCGCGGCGATCTCGGCGCCGTACGTGCGCGCCCTCGTGATCTTCTCGTCGAACCGCGCGGCGATGCGGCGCTCGATCTCGGGCTTGATCTGCGCGAGCAACCCGAGGAACCCGTTTTCATTCTTGCCGGGCTCGACCGTCGCCTTCGTGAGGCCTTCATTCATAGGGCGCGCGAGCGTAGGAGCCGGGCCCGGGTCGGTCAATGGCAGGGCCGGCGCGTCACCGCCCCCGCCGCGTATGACGCGCGAGCGCGCGGCGCACGGGCCCACGATCCCGCGCGCCGCCCATCACCGGATCGAGCTCTGCGAGTAACACCACGAGCGCCCGCGATCGCGCCCGAGCTTCCTTGTGCGCCTGCGCGTCGCCGCGCGCCTCCGCGAGCGCCTCCATCCGCCGGCTCGCCGCGAGCGCCGCCGGCAACGCGGAGAGCGCCACGTACGTCACGAAGAGCCCTTCGAGCGCCGCGGCGTCGTCCGGGGCGAACGAGAGCGCCGCTTCGAAGTCCGCCGCGGCTTCGCGTAACCTCCCGAGGCGCTTGCGTAACCTCCCGCGCGCCGCGTGCCCCTCCACGAAGCCGGCGACGCGCTCGAGCCCCGCGGTGTACACGCGCTCCGCCTCCACCACGTCACCCGTGGCCTCGTGTCGCGCTGCGAGGCCGAGGTACGCGGGCCCGTACGTGGGATCCAACGTGATCGCCTCGACGAGCCTTCGCCGCGCGGCCGCGTCGTCGCCTCGCGTGGCGTGCGCGTTCGCTTGCCGCACGAGCTCCGCGGCTTGCTTGGTGGCCCAGCTCGTCGTGTCGTTCTCTTGCCCGCGCGCCTCTGCGGCGAGCGCGAGGACAAGCGCGACGCAGGCGAGCGTGACGACGCGGCGCGGGGCGTGTTCGAGCACGCGTTTCGATACCAGGGGGCGGCCTCGGGGTGTCTCGAAACGACCTCGGGGTGTCTCGAAACGACCTTGGGGTGTCTCGAAACGGTTTCGGCGCGTCGAGGTAAAGCTTCGGGGCGTCGAGGTAAACGCGGACGGCGTCGAGGCAAGCGCGGGGGGCCGTCTCGAAACGGTTTCGGGGTGTCAGGGCAAGGCTCGGCGCTGTCGAGGTACGGCTCGGGGGCGTCAATGTACGGCTCGGGGCTGTCGAGGTACGGCTCGGGAGCGTCGAGGTAAGCGCGGGGGGTCGTCTCGAAGCGGCTTCGGGGCGTCGAGGTGAGACTCCGGGGCGTCGAGGTGAGACTCCGGGGCGTCGAGGTGAGACTCCGGGGCGTCGAGGCAAGGCTCCGGGCTGTCAGGGCAAGGCTCCGGGCTGTCAGGGCGGACTAAAACAGCTCCGCGGCGATGCCGTCGGCGAGCACCCACGCGTTTCGGGGCACGCGGATCGTCCCGCCCTCGATCGTGAGCTTGCCCAGCTCGGCGAGGCGCTCGGCCGCGCGCCGCCGCGACGGCGTCCACGCCTCCGTGCCGACCTCCGCCGCGGATCGTTCGAGGTCGAACCCTCCCCGGAGCCGGAGCCCCAGCATGATCCGCTCGCGCAGCCGCGTCTCCGGATCGAGCGGCTCCTCGCTCTCCACCTCGGCCTCACCCGCGAGCGCCGCCCGCATGTACCGCGCCGGATCGATCACGTTCCGGTACCGGAGCGCGAACCCCGCGCGTACGCCCGCGCCTTCGCCGCTCACCGTCCCGAACGCCGCGCAGCCGAGGCCCACGTAGTCATGCCCGCGCCAGTAGCCGAGGTTGTGCCGCGCCTCGTGCCCCTCGCGCGCGTAGTTCGAGACTTCATAGTGCGAGAGCCCCGCGCGCCCGAGCGCCTCCTCGATCGCAAAAAACGTCTCGGCCACGTGGTCCTCGTCGGCGATCGGAAGCCGCCCTCGCCGCGAGAGCTCGCCGAACTGCGTCCCCGGCTCGATCGTGAGGCTGTACGCCGAGACGTGCGTGACCCCGGTCTCGGCCACGCGCCGCGCCTCCGCCGCCGCCTCGCTCGGCGACTGCTCCTGCGTCGGCCCGCCCGCGAGGTACCGCGGACCGGCCTCCGGCGCCGGCACGGCCACGCCGTAGATGAGATCCGCGCTCACCCGCGGCACGCCCGCGCGTAGCGCGGCCCGCACCGCGTCGAGCCCGCCCTCGGCGTCGTGCAAGCGCCCGAGGAAACGTAGGCGCTCCGGCTCGAGCCCTTGCACCCCGACGCTCAGCCGGTTCACGCCCACGTCGACGAGGGCGCGCGCGCGGTCCTCGTCGAGCGAGCTCGGGTTGCACTCGACCGTGACCTCGACGTCCTCGACGGCCCGCCCTGCCGCGGCCCGGATCCCGGCGAGGACCCGCCCGAGCGCCCGGGGCGCCCAGAGCGACGGCGTCCCCCCGCCGAAAAACACCGTCGCGAGCGTCCGCCCCTCGAAGACGCCGGCCCGGCGCTCGAGCTCGGCCAGGATGGCGTCGGCGTACCGCTCGTGTTCGATTCCGTCCCGCTCCTTGGCGAAGGACACGAAATCGCAATAAGGGCACTTTTTCAGGCACCACGGGAAGTGGACATAGACGCCGATCGGCTGCATGGATTTTCTACGTGTGCGGTGGTCTCTGGCGCTCGTGGCCCCGAAGGTCGCGATGACCCCTTGGGCGCTGGCGCGTCCGTGCGCAAGTTGGCGTTTGCGGTTCGTGCAGGAAGTGTGTCGAGGAGGGCTCCGCATGGCCCCGGTCGGGCGCGAGGGCCTCGGTCGCTCGAAGGAAGAAGAAGCGGAGCGCGTGAGCCATGGTCATTCAATTGCCGGGCGAAACACGGGGTGTTAGCGTGAACGTTCAGGACGGTGCCCGGGCACCGGCCCAACCGCGTATGCTGACGTCTCAAGAGCTGATCGAGCGGGTCCAGGCGTATCAGCCCGGGGCCGACGTCGAGCTCATCGCCCGCGCTTACGACTACGCCGCCCAAGCGCACAAGGGCCAGATGCGCAAGAGCGGCGACCCTTACTTCTCCCACCCCGTCTCGGTCGCCGGCATCATCATCGAGCTGAAGCTCGACGTGGCCAGCATCGTCGCCGGGCTCTTGCACGACGTCGTCGAGGACACGCTCGCGACGCTCACGGACATCGAGCGCGAGTTCGGGCAGGAGGTCGCGTTCCTCGTCGACGGCGTGACGAAGCTGTCGAAGATCAACTTCGCCTCGAAGGAAGACCGGCAAGCCGAGAATTTCCGGAAGATGCTGGTCGCCATGGCGCGCGACATCCGCGTGCTCCTGGTGAAGCTCTGCGACCGCCTCGACAACATGCGGACGCTCGAGCACATGAAGCCCGAGGCGCAGGACCGCATCGCGCGCGAGACGATGGAGATCTACGCGCCGCTCGCGAACCGGCTCGGCATCGCGCGCTTCAAGAGCGAGCTCGAGGACCTCGCCTTCAGGTACCTCGAGCCCGAGGCCCACGCCGACCTCTCGCAGAAGGTGCTCGGCTCGAAGGCCGAGCGCGACAAGTACATCACCGACGTCTCGAAGATCCTCGCGGGCAAGCTGGCCGAGCAGGGCTTCGCCGCCGAGGTGACCGGCCGGGCGAAACACAACTACTCGATCTGGCGCAAGATGCAGTCGCAGCAGTGTGACTTCGACCAGGTCTACGACGTCATCGCCTTCCGCGTGCTCGTCGAGACGGTGGCCGAGTGTTACGCGACGCTCGGCGTCATCCACTCGCAGTACACGCCCGTGCCCGGCCGCTTCAAGGACTACGTCGCGCTGCCGAAGCCGAACATGTACCAGTCGCTGCACACGACGGTCATCGGCCCGGGCCGCGAGCGCATCGAGGTGCAGATCCGCACGCACGAGATGCACCGCGTGGCGGAGCAAGGCATCGCCGCGCACTGGAAGTACAAGGAGCGCCACTCGGGTGGCCTCGACCCGAAGGACGCGGCGCGCTTCGGCTGGTTACGCCAGCTCATGGAGTGGCAGAAGGAGCTCAAGGACCCGCACGAGTTCCTCGACAGCGTGAAGGTCGACCTCTTCCAGGACGAGGTCTACGTCTTCACGCCGAAGGGCGACGTGCGCGTCTTCCCGCGCAACGCGACGCCGATCGACTTCGCCTACGCGATCCACAGCGAGGTCGGCGATCACTGCTCGGGCGCCCGCGTGAACGGCGCGATCGTGCCGCTCCGCTACAAGCTCCGGAACGGCGACGTCGTCGAGGTGATGACGAACCCGAGCCAGCAGCCGAACAAGGACTGGCTCGATCACGTCTCGACAAGCCGCGCGCGGTCGCGCATCCGCAGCCACCTGCGCGCCGATCAGCGCGAGCGTTCGCTGAAGCTCGGGCGTGAGCTCCTGGAGAAGGAGTTCCACACGCGCGGCATCAGCATGGCGCGCCTGACGAAAAACGAGGCGGAGGTCCGCAAGCTCTGCGAGCACTTCAACGCGCAGACCTTCGACGAGCTCCTGATCGGCATCGGCTACGGCAAGCACAGCCCGAAGGCGATCATCGAGTTCCTCGCCCCGCCGCAGGCCGGCGACAAGGAGTCGCTGCCGCCGCCGTCCCTCAAGGAGAGCCGCATCGAGTCGCTCGTCCGCAAGGTGACGGGCCGCGACAACCACGGCATCCGCCTGAACGGCATCGACGACGTGCTCGTCCGTTACACGAAGTGCTGCAACCCGCTGCCGGGGGACGAGATCGTCGGTTTCATCACGCGCGGCCGCGGCATCACGGTGCACCGCCGCAACTGCCCGAAGGCGCTCGACACCGATCCGGAGCGCCGCGTGGAGATCTCCTGGGACGCGCGGGCGAAGATCAACCGCCCGGTGCAGCTCCGCGTGATGACGGCGAACCGGCCGGGCATCCTCGCCACGGTCGGCCAGACGTTCCACGAGCAAGGCATCAACATCAGCGAAGCGACGTGCCGCGCGGGCGACGACGGCCGCGCGACGAACACGTTTACCTTCCTTTGCTCGGACCTCGCGCAGCTCAAGGGCGTCATCCGGCAGCTCCAGCGCATCCCGGGCGTGATGGCCGTGGAACGAACGTAGGCCTAGCGCCTGCGTCGAGGGCCCGATCCTGAACTCGAGCTCGCGCCCGCGAGCGCACGCGTGAGCGGCCGGCCGAGGTCTCCCTCGGGGGCGTGACGCGCCGCGAGATCCTTGATGCGGCGAACGAAGGCGTTGATGCCGCGTTGATCGACGCCGGCCGTCCCGGTCGCGCGCTCGCAGAAGTACGTGCGGCAGCCGAACGGACGCGACGTGTAGATCGCGCAGCGGCCGCGCTCGTCGAGCAGCGGGCAAACGCGCTCGTCGAGCGTGGTGAGGCGACGTTTGCCACGCGAGTTGTCCTCGTGGCCTGCGAGCGGCGGCGGCGTGCGTCCGATCGCGCGCGCGCCTCCACGCGCGGCGATGGCGCGTTGCACGAGCGCGAGCTCGATCGACGTGACGTAGGGCTCGCGCCCCGTGACGCCGAAGCGACAACACTCAGTCGACGCAGGACACGACTGCCCCGCGAACGAAGCGTCGACCTCGCGGTAGATCGCGGCGAGCTCTTCGAACAAGGGCACGAGCCGATCGCCTTCAGGCGAAGTGTTCGTGCGGGTCTTTGCGGGCGAACGATCGGACGACTTCGTGCGGGACATGGATCGATCGCTCGCAGCATACGCGGGAAAAGCTCCTTTCCAACGCGCGCGCCTCACTTTGCGTGTGGGCTCCGAGCGCTATCCTCCGCGGTGACCATGCCGAACCCGCACGCGCACCCGCGGCTGCGGCCGATCGAGGCCATCTTCGTTCCGCACCCGACGTTCGGGAAGGCGCTCTTGCTCCGCGACGGCGAGGGCATCGCGCCGAGCCCGGTGGCGATCCGCGGAGACCTGGCCCCGATCGTCTCGTGTATGGACGGCGCGAGCTCCATGGACGGCATCGCCCGCCGCGCGAGCCGCATCATCGGCCGCATGATCGACGTCGCGCTCGTCTCGCGGATCGTCTCCGAGCTCGACGCCGCTTACATGCTCGAGACGCCCCGCTACCAGGCGAGGCGACGCGAGGTCGTGGCCGCGTTCGCCGCGGCGACCGAGCGGCCCGCGCACCACGCCGGCGGCGCCTACCATGGTGATCCGGACGAGCTCGCGCGTTACATCGACGAGGCCTGCCTGCAGAAGGCGCCGCGCGAGGGCGGCGCGACGCACGGCCGCATGGTCGGCCTCTGCGCGCCCCACATGGACCTCTGGCGCGCGGCCGAGGGCTACGGCCACGCGTACGGCGCGCTGGCCGAGGCGCTGCCCCCGGAGGTGGACACGTTCTTCCTGCTCGGGACGTCACACGCGCCGATGCGCCAGCCCTTCGCCGTCTGCGACAAGCGCTTCGCCACGCCGCTCGGCGCGCTCGAGCCCGACCACGACGCGCTCGTGTTCCTCGCGAGCCAGAGCCGCTTCGACGTGCGCGAGGACGAGTACCTGCACAAGGGCGAACACTCGTTGGAGCTGCAAGTGATCTTCCTGCGCCACCTGCTCGGCGATCGACCCGCGCGGATCGTGCCCGTGCTCTGCGGCCTCGGCGACGCGCAGGCGAGGGGGCGTGATCCACAGAAGGACGCGCGCGCCGAGTCGTTCCTCGCGGCGCTCGTCGAGCTCGTGGAGCGGCGCGGCGCGCGTTCGTTCCTGATCGCGGGCGCCGATCTCGCGCACGTGGGACCACGCTTCGGCGACCCACGCCCGCTCGACGCCGCGGAGCGCGACGCGCTCCAGGCGCGTGACGCGGAGTCGATCCGCCTCATGGTGGAGCACGACGCGAGCGGGTTCTTTTCGCAGGTCGCCGAGGATCTCGACACGAGGCGCGTGTGTGGCCTCGGCCCGATCTACACGGCGCTCCGAGCGTTGCCGGGGTCGGCAACGGGGCGGCTCTTGCACTACACGCAGTGCGTCGATCCCGTGGAGGGATCGATCGTCAGCCACGCGTCGCTGGCGTTCGTCGCCTGAAGGGCGACGTCCTCGAGGGGCCGTGTCCCCGCACGGCCCTCTGTTCCGCCGCGGCTAGCTCCGCGAGAACTTGCGGCGCGCGATGTCGAGCCCGAGGCGCTCCGCCTCGCGGTAGATCGCCTGGCGCGACATGCCGAGGGAACGCGCCGCCGACGCGACCGAGCCGTTCGCGCGGGCGAGCGCGTCCTCGAGGCGCGCCCGTGCGAGCGAAGGATCCGTGGCGGGCGGCAGCGAGGGCTTCGTGCGGCTCGCGCGCGCGAGCGACGAGGCGATCGACGACGGGTGGATCGCGCCCTCGGGCCCTGCGCCTTCGGCCGCCGCGACGAGCGTCGTCTCGAGCTGCGGCACGCCGCCCGGCCAGCCCGCGCGTACGAGCGACTCGAGCAGCTCCGGCGTGATACGCGAGAGCTCGATGCCGCGGCGCTCCGCGATGTCCTGCACGATGGCCGCGATGTCCTCGCGGCGGTACTCGAGCGGCGTGATCGTGACGCGCTTGCCCGAGAAGAGCGAAGCGAACCACGGCGCGAGCTTGCCGTCGCCGACCGCGCGATCGAGGGGCTGCCCCACCGTCGCGATCACCGACACGCCGCTCGTGCGACCCACCGCGTGCGCGATCTCGAGCTGCTGCGGGCGAGGCAGCCGATCCGCGTCGAGCACGACCCACGTCATCGGACGAACGCCGGCCGGGATCGTCGGTTTGCCCTCGGCGCGCCCGTCGACCGTGACGATGTCGCCCACGCCTTCGCGCAGCGCGGCGGCGAGCTTCGCCATCGTGCGCTTGCCCGTGCCGGGCCCGCCCTCGATGCACACGCACGAGCCGCCCTTCACGAGGTCGAAGATCGGATCGATCCAGTCCTTGCGCTGCCGCGGGCCGTGGACGAGCGGGCCCGTGCGCATGACCTGTCCGCCGTACGCGCTGAGGTCACGCTCGACGAACACGCCGATGCGGCTGCCGAGGCGGACCACGTCGCCGTGGCTGAGCCCGATGCGCCGCGCGCGCACGCCGTCGACGAACGTGCCGTCGGGCGTGCCGAGATCCTCGACGTAGCAGCCGTCCGCTCGGACGCTGACCTTCGCGTGCTCCGGCGCGATCCCTGCGCCTTCCACGTGCGCGTCGCGCGACGCGCTCCCGATGACCGCGCCGTCGGTCAACGTGACCGGCGCGAGCTCGCCGTTCCACCCGACGAGCACGAGGCCCCAGCCGCTGCCGTCTCGCCGTCCTTTGGCGAAGACGCCCGACCGGTGTTCTTTTTGTGCTTGGCTGACCGCCTCCGTGTTCGAAGCGGAGTTGATACGCAAAGCAGCTTGCTGTTCGTTCATGATTCCCCCCAACTGTGCGGAGCACGCGACGGTGCCCCATCCGCCTGTGCTGCAACCCCCAACGGCCTACGCTCCGGCCAGGCCGTCCGATGCAACGGATGAAGAAGATACTCTTGGAATTCAAAGAGGCAACTGTCTGGGGCGCAGGGCTTGACAGTTTCCAAACCGCCGAGTAGAAACGGCCTCGCTGCTGACGAGGCGCGCCTCGGTACGCAGTAGGGCCCTCCTCGGGGACCTCCCGATTGAATCGGGAAAAACCCGAGACAGCCCTCGCCATCGTGCTATTGAAGGCGATGTCGAAGTCTGCGGGAGTAACTCAGTGGTAGAGTGCAACCTTGCCAAGGTTGACGTCGCGGGTTCAAATCCCGTCTCCCGCTCTGAAAATCGAAGTCGTTTCGCAGCACCACTGCGGGAGTAACTCAGTGGTAGAGTGCAACCTTGCCAAGGTTGACGTCGCGGGTTCAAATCCCGTCTCCCGCTCCAGAAAGCAGTAAATAACGAAAGGCCGGCCGCAAAATACACGCGAGCCGGCCTTCGTGTTTTCGAAACGGGCACAAACGCGGCCAGCGTGCGTCGCGTTGTGATACGCATCCTCGGCGATGCCGCCCGCGCCTCTTCACGAGCGACTCCGTCAGCTCGCGAGCACCCTCGAACGACAGTTCCTCGGCAAAGACGAGATCATCCGCCTTCTCATGATCTCCGTCGTCGCCGGCGAGCACTGCGTGCTGCTAGGCCCGCCCGGCACCGCGAAGAGCGCCCTCATCCGCTCCCTCTCGGAGCTCATGCAGGCGAACTACTTCGAGTACCTGCTCACGCGCTTCACCGAGCCAAACGAGATCTTCGGCCCCGTCGACATCGTCGCCTTCCGCGAAGGCACCTACCGCCGCAACACCGACGGCATGCTGCCCGAGGCGGAGGTCGTCTTCCTCGACGAGGTCTTCAAGGCGAACAGCGCGATCCTCAACGCCCTGCTCACGCTCCTCAACGAGCGCAAGTTCACGAGCGGCGGCAAGGTCATGCGTTGCCCGCTCATCAGCGTCTTCGCCGCCTCGAACGAGGTCCCCGGCGACGAGACGCTGAACGCGATCTTCGACCGCTTCCTCCTGCGCGTCCACTCGGACAACCTCGACGCGTACCACTTCAGCGAGCTCCTCCAGCGCGGCATCCAGCACGAGATCCGCCAGATGTCCGGCGAGGGCCTCAAGCCCGTCGTCACCGCCCGCGAGCTCGCCGATCTCGGCAAGAGTTTCGGCGGCCGGATGAATTTCGGAGACACGTTCCTCTCGGCCTACAAAGGCATCGTCTTCCAGATCCGCGCCGAAGGCGTCTCGCTCTCCGATCGTCGCGTGGTGAAGATGCTCAAGCTCTTCGCCGCGAGCGCCTACCTCGACGGCCGCAGCACCACCGACGCGAGCGACTTCTTCGTCCTCAAGCACATCTGGAACAACCAGGACCAGGCCGCGATCCTCGAAGGCATCGTCCAGCCCGTGCTCGAAGCCTTCTTCCGCGAGCACCCCGATCGCCGCCGCGTCGGCGCCCTCGGCGTCGGCGTCGAGGCCCTCGCCTCCGAGATCGATCGCATCCGCCAGCTCCTCACCGGCGGCACCGCCCTCGGCGACGTGCAGCTCTTCAGCCAGCTCAAGGCCCTCGGCGAGATCAAGACCGCCCTCGCCGGGATCACCGATCCACGCGCGCGGGAGCTCGAGAAGCGCGTCGCGCAGCTCCTCGAGGCCTCCTTCCGCAGCGGTCGTTTCGCGCAGATCTGAAGAGCGCCTTCAGCCAGGCCGCTTGCGCTCACGCGGCCCGCGCTCGCGCGGCGGACCGCTCGCACCACGCTCGCGTCGATCCGAAGGACGCGCGCGTCGATCGTCGCGTCCGCCTTCCCGCGTCGCGTGACCCGCGCGTGGTCGCTCGCCGCGCTCGCCCCCGCGATCCCGCGGCGCCGCCGATCCGACGTGCGTGCGCGGCCGTTGCGGCTGCTTCGCGCGTTGCGCCGGCGCCTGATCCACGGCCGGGCGCACGCGCTTCGGCACGCCGAACTCCTTGCGGATCGCGAGCAGCTCGTCGACCGTCAGGAGCCGCCACTTCCCGGGCAACAGCCCCTCGGACGTCACCCCCGCGAAGCTCAGCCGCGCGAGCCGCATCACGGGAAAGCCCGTCGCCTCGCCCATGCGGCGGATCTGCTGGTTTCGCCCTTCTCGCAGGGTGATCTCGAGCCAGGTCTTGTCGCCCTCGTGCCGCAGGATGCGCACGTCGGCCGGCAGCGTCTTGCCGTCCTCGAGCTCGACGCCCGTGCGCCACACGTCCGCGTCGCCTTCATCCATCACGCCGCGCACCTTGAGCACGTACGTCTTGGGCACGCCGCCGCGCGGATGAAGCAGCCCGTTCGAGAACTCGCCGTCGTTCGTCATCAAGAGGACGCCGCTCGTCGCGAAGTCGAGGCGACCCACGGGATAAACGCGCGCCCCGGCGCCCCGCACGAGGTCCGCGACGGTGGGCCGACCCTCGGGATCCGCCAGCGTCGACACGACGTTCCGCGGCTTGTGCAGCACGAGGTAGACCGGCGACTCCGCGATGAGGCGCTTGCCATCCACCTCGATCTTGTCGCGACGCGGGTCTGCCTTGGCCCCGAGCTCCGTCACGATGCGCCCGTTGACCCGGACGCGCCCCGCCGTGATCAGCTCCTCTGCTGCGCGCCGGGAGCTCACCCCGGAACGGGCGATGATCTTCTGCAACCGCTCTTCCATCCGCTGACACGCCTCCAGCCCGCTGCTCGTCGCCTCTTCGCCCCGCCCCCGTTCGCCGCTCGGGACTCCGGGTCGCCTGACGGCGCCCTTCGCCCCGAACCCCGGCTCGTGATAAGCACGCTCCATGCGCCGCGTCGACAAGCCGTGGGGACACGAGCTCATCTGGGCGGAGACGTCCCGCTACGTGGGCAAGTTGCTCCACATCCGGGCAGGCGAGCGTCTGTCCCGTCAATACCACCGGGTCAAGGAAGAGACACTCTTTCTCCAGTCGGGCGAGATGGACCTCGAGGTCGGCCCGAAGGAGTCACTCGAGCGTCGCCGCATGGTGAAGGGCGACGTCTTCCACGTCCTGCCCGGTACGATCCACCGCATGATCGCCGTCACCGACGTGGACGTGATCGAAGTGTCCACGCCCGAGCTCGACGACGTCGTGCGTATCGAGGACGTCTACGGCCGCGAAGGCACGAGCGCGCCCTAGGGTTTTTTCTTCTCGTCCGCCGCGGGTTTCGGCTCGCCTTCGCCGTCCTTCTCGGCGTCGGCTTTTTCGGCCGCGCGTTTCTCTTCCTCGCGCTTCTTCGCCTCTTCTTCCTTCTTCCGCTCGGCCTCTTCCGCGCGGCGGCGCGCCTCCGTGTCGTGGTCCCAGCGGTCGACGCGCTCGTCGGCGTCGAGGTCCACGCCCATGCGCTCGAGCTTGCCCTCGCGGTAGACCTCCCACACGTCGGGTTTGCCGTCGCGGTTCTGGTCGCGCTTGATGCGCGAGAGCTTGCCCTCCGAGTAGGTCTTCCACTCGTCGGGTTTGCCGTCGCGATCGTTGTCGAGCTCGACCTCCGCGAGCTTGCCGCGCGAGAAGGTGATCCACGTGTCGATGCGGCCGTCGTAGTTGGTGTCGCTCTCCTCGTGCAGGGGCTCGCCCTTGTCGGTGTAACGACGCACCACGTCCTTCACGCCGTCGTAGTTCGTGTCGATCTCGCGGCAGACGAGGATCTTCTTCTGCGACTCGCCCATCCCGACGAGCAGGAAGACGCGCCGAACGTTCGGGTGGAGCGATCCAGGCCCCGCGATCTCGCTCGCCTCGCGGTCCTTCCTGCCCTTCCAGTCGCACATCGAGCGATCGTCGACCTTGTAGGCCGGGCCTCGGAGCGGCGCGCGCTTCGGCGTGGTCTCGCCGGTGAACGCGTTCGTCGTGGTCGCGGGCGCGCTCGTGCACGCGCCGAGCGCGAGGAAGGAGCCTGCGAGTGTCCACACGACGGCGCGGCTCGTCATCGGGGGCTCGGTCCTCCGGGCGGCGGGGCAGGGGAGGGGGCAGGGGAGGAGGCAGGGGACGGCGTCGTCGGCGTCGCGCCGGAGGGACGAGGCGCGGGCGCCTGCGGCCTGGGCATCGCGGCCGCCTTGGCGCGGGCCTCTGCGCAGAGATCGAGCACCGTCTCGGGATCGGGCTTGCCGTCGACGTTGCGGTCCTGCGCGACGAGCGCGCATCGATCGTCGGAGGGATCGTTGAAGGCCCACCATTGATCGACGAGCCCGTCGCCGTCCGAGTCGCGCTCGCGCCGCGTGAGGCGGCCGCCCTCGTAGTAGTCCCAGGTGTCGATCTTGTCGTCGAAGTTGGTCTCGCGTTCCTTCAGGAACACGACGCCGTCGCGGGAGCTGACGATCTCGTCGGCGCGGCCATCCCTGTCGTAGTCCGACTCGCGACGGCGCTCGCGGCCCGCGGCGTCGTAATAAACGAAGACGTCGACGGTGCGGTCGAAGTTGAGGTCGAGGATGCGGCAGACCTCGCGGCCCGAGGCGTCCGGCACGCGCGTCATGTCGGGTTGCCCGTCGCCGTTCACGTCGAAGCGCTGGGCGTTCGCCGCGGTCATGTCGCAGGGCTCGTGTTTCAGCTCGGTGTCACGCTCGGCGCCCGTGGGCAGGGTGGGCGGCGGGCCTCCCGGGTCGGCCGAGGTGCACGCGGCGGCGCCGATCGCCGGCAGCGACGTGAAGACGACCGCGACGCCGAGCGAGCGCGCCCAGCGGCCGAGGCATGAAAAGCGGCTGGATTCCAAGCGTTCGGCCGGAGTCTAGTCGCTGTCCGTGGCCTTCCGCAAGGCGAGCGGGAGGGGCAGGCCCGTGCCCGCGTTTTGCTCCCGACCCGCGATTCCGGAAGCTCCCGAGTCTTCCTGATTGACAACACACGTACCGGCATCTAGGGTAACGCCTTGTCAGTATCCCTCGGAGTCCCCAGGGCGCGCCGTCCGCATCCGGCGGGCGACGCGACGAGCGCAGGGCCGGCGTGACATGTCGCGAAAGAAAGTCTCGACGACCATCTACATCACGCCCGAGCAGGCCGAGCGCCTGAAGCTTTTGCACGACCGCACGAAGGTGCCGATCGCGGTCTATATCCGCGAGGGGATCGACATGGTCCTCAAGCACTACGAGCACGTGCTCCCGGGACAGATGAGCCTGGAGACGACGGTCGAGAAGAAGTAACGCCGCGACCCGTGGCTTTTGCCCGCGCGACGCGCTAGGAGCACGCGGCCGTCGCCTTGCCGGCCTCACGGAAGTATGGCTGCCGATCCCAAGCTCATCCGCAACTTCTCCATCATCGCGCACATCGATCACGGCAAATCCACGCTGGCCGACCGCATCCTGGAGGCCACGGGCGCCCTGTCCGATCGCGAGAAACAAGACCAGTTCCTCGACAAGATGGAGATCGAGCGCGAGCGCGGGATCACCATCAAGGCGCAGAACGTCCGGCTCGAGTACGCCGCGAACGACGGCCAGAAGTACCGGCTGCACCTCATCGACACGCCCGGACACGTGGACTTCAACTACGAGGTCTCGCGCAGCCTGTCGGCCTGCGAGGGCGCGTTGCTCGTCGTGGACGCCTCCCAGGGGGTCGAGGCGCAGACGCTCGCCAACGTCTTCCTCGCGCTCGACAACAACCTCGAGATCATCCCGGTCCTGAACAAGATCGATCTGCCTTCGGCGGACGTGGACCGGACGAAGCGCGAGATCGAGGATGTCATCGGACTCGACTGCTCGAACGCGATCCTGGCGAGCGCCAAGACGGGCGTCGGGATCAAGGACATCCTCGAGGCGGTGGTCGCCCGCGTGCCCGCGCCGAAGGGCGACGCAACGATCACGCCCCGCGCGCTGATCTTCGATAGCTGGTACGACAGCTACCGCGGCGCCGTGGTCATGGTCCGCATGGTCGACGGCACGCTCAAGAAGGGCCAGAAGGTCCGCTTCCTCGCGACGGGGCGCGACTACGAGATCACGGAGATGGGCGTGTTCGCCCCGCACGCGACGCCCATCACCGAGCTCGGCCCGGGCGAGGTCGGGTTCATCGCGGGCAACATCAAGAGCGTCACCGACACGAAGATCGGCGACACGGTGACGGACGCGGTCCACCCGACCACGGTGCCGCTGCCCGGCTTCAAAGAGGTGAAGCCGATGGTCTTCGCGGGCATCTTCCCCACGGACTCGGCCCAGTACGAGGATCTCCGGGACGCCCTGTCGAAGCTCCAGATGAACGACGCGGCGTTCGTCTACGAGCCGGACACCTCGGAGGCGCTCGGCTTCGGCTTCCGCTGCGGCTTCCTCGGCCTCCTGCACATGGAGATCATCCAGGAGCGGCTCGAGCGCGAGTACAACCTCGACCTCATCACCACGGCCCCGAGCGTCGTCTACCACGTGTACATGAACACCGGGGAGATGAAGCTCATCGAGAACCCGGCGCGCCTGCCGCCGACGCAGCACGTCGACCACATCGAGGAGCCGATCTACCGCGTGACGATCCACGTGCCCTCGTCGTACGTGGGCGCGGTGCTCGCGCTCTGCCAGGAGCGGCGCGGCGAGCAGAAATCGCTGCAATACGCCTCGTCCGACCGCGTGATCATCACGTACGACATGCCCCTCAGCGAGGTGCTCTTCGACTTCCACGACAAGCTGAAGAGCGTCTCCCGCGGCTACGCCTCGATGGACTACGAGCTCGTCGGCTACAGGGCCGCCGATCTCATCAAGCTCGACATGCTGGTCAACGGCGAGCCGCTCGATGCGCTCAGCGTGATCGTGCACAGAGAGAAGGCCTTCCAGCGTGGCCGTGATCTCGCCGTGAAGCTGAAGGACATCGTGCCGCGCCAGCAGTACGAGGTCGCCATCCAGGCCGCCATCGGCTCGAAGGTGATCGCCCGGACGACCGTGAAGGCCATCCGCAAGGACGTCACGGCCAAGTGCTACGGCGGCGACATCTCCCGCAAGCGCAAGCTCCTCGAGAAGCAAAAAGAGGGCAAAAAGCGCATGAAGATGGTCGGCAGCGTGGAGATCCCCCAGGAGGCCTTCCTGGCCATCCTGAAGATCGACTGAGCGCGCCCTCTACCGTCCGCGCGAAAGCCTTCGTATAAGGCGCGACATGTCGGTCGTTCGACGCGCTCTCCCGCTCTGCATCCTCTTCCTCGGTCTCGCCGCGTGTGATGAACCGGCTTCGACGAAGGGCGCCTCCTCCGCGGCGCCCACGGCCGAGCCGGCGCCCTCGGCCGCGCCGCCGCCCACCACCACGACCCCGCCGCCGCCGGCCAAGGCGAAGATCGAGATGCCGCCGCGGCCCGTGCCGCTCGGATCGGCGGGACCGATCCAGCCGAGCGCTCCGCCCGATCAGCAGATGATGGCGATTCAGTACACGATCGCGATGGTCACGCCGCGCGGCACCGACCCCATCGTCGACAAGGACTACGTGGGGCGCATCGTGAAGAAGCTCGAGATCGCGGCGCGCTCGGCCGACAAGGGCAAGACGCCGCCGAACCCCGTGAAGCCGACCAAGGGCAACCGCAAGATCGAGGTGGACATGGGCAAGGGCTGCAACGAGCGTGTGCCCGAGAACCTGCTCCACCAGCGCGCGGGATCATCGCTGAAGGAAGCCTACGAGGCAGGCGTGCTCGTCATCTCCTGTCACGACGACAAGTGGGAGTGTCACCAGTCGACGCGTATCCCCGAGGACGTCCTGTGCCACGCAGCGCCGAGGCGCTGAGCGAGCGCGTCCGCCCCTGACATGCGGCTCGCGTCGTCGAGCCGGCGCGGGGCGCGGCCGCGCCAGGAGGCGTGATGTGGTAAGGGAGAGCGGCCCATGCATACGGCCCTCCCGAATCTCCGCTCACGCGTGCGGAAAGGTCCCTTCGCCGAGCTGCTCGCCGAGCTCAACCGCAACCGGACACGGCTCGCCCAGGCCGAGCACGACGCCACCATCCCGTTCGGCCCGACCATGCGGGTCGAACGATTCGTCCTCGGCAACGGGCTCCGGGTCCTGATCCTGCAGGACAACGCGGCGCCGGTCGTTTGTGTACAAACGTGGTTCGGCGTGGGCTCGCGCCACGAGTGCGTCGGCAAGACGGGAATCGCCCACCTCTTCGAGCACCTCATGTTCGGCGAGACCGAGACGTCGTCGCACGGCGCGTTCGATCGCACGCTCGAAGAAGCGGGCGCCGAGACGAACGCAGCGACGTTCCTCGACTGGACGTACTACCACACGAACCTGCCGGCCGAGGCGCTCGAGCTGACGTTGCGGCTGGAGGCGGACCGGATGTCGCGCCTCGTCCTGCGTGACCCGCAGGTGGCGAGCGAGAAGGAGGTCGTCGCGAACGAGCGGAGGCAACGCGTCGACGACGACGTGGACGGCGCGATCAGCGAGATCCTCTACAAGGAGGCGTTCCGCGAGCACGGCTACGGGCACCCGACGATCGGGTGGATGGACGACATCCTGGGCTTCACGACCGACGACTGCGTCTCGTTCTACCGGACGTATTACGCGCCGAACAACGCGGCGATGGCGATCGTGGGCGACGTCGACGTCGGGCAGGTGCTCCGGCTCGTGCAGGAGAACTACGGCGGCCTGCCGCCTTCGGTCCTGCCCGTCGAGGACGTGCGTCCCGAGCCGCCGCAGATGGAGGAGCGCAGGATCCACATCACCAAGCCGACGCCGACGCACAAGGTGGCGATCGGGTACAGGTCGCCGGCGCTCGGGGACTTCGATCATCCGGCGCTCACGCTCCTGAACGAGATCCTGTTCGGAGGGCGCTCGTCGCGGGTGCATCGCGCGCTCATCCAGGAGCAGGAGATCGCCACCGACGTGCGCGGCTGGGTGGGCGCGTTCCGCGATCCGTCGCTGTATGACGTCTTCTTGTCGGCGCGAGGCGAGCACACCGCAGAGGCGCTCTGCGAGGCGCTCGACGTGATCCTCGAGCGGGCGCGCGTCGAGCCGGTCAGCGAGGAGGAGCTCGAGAAGGCGAAGGCGCGCATCGAGCTCGCGGTGCTGCAGGGTCTCGAGACCGTGAGCGGCAAGGCCGAGCAGGTCGGGTTCTACGAGATCGTCCTCGGGGATCCGGCGGCGCTCTTCGATCGGCTCGCGGCGTACCGCAGGGTCACGGTGGGCGACCTCTTGCGCGTGGCGCGGCGTTACCTCGTGCGCTCGTCGAGGACGGTCATCCTGGTCGCGCCCGACGGGTCGATGGAAGGCGACGAGGACGAAGAGGCAGATGGTGAAGAGTGCGACGAGGAGGTGGCGTCGTGACACACGTCATCGTCGAGCCGAGCCCTGCGTTGCCGCTCGTCAGCGTCGTCGTCGCCTTCCGCTCGGGATCGGCGCACGACCCCGTGGGCCGCGAAGGGCTCGGGCGAGTCACGGCCCGCATGCTTCGCCGCGGGGCCGAAGGGTGGACCTCCGCGAAGATCGAGCAGACGATCGACCTGCTCGGCGGCGAGCTCGGCGTGGACGTCTCGCCGAGCTCGAGCACGGTGCACTTCGAGGTGATCCGGCGTTCGCTCGATCCCTTCGTGGATCTCGCGTCGACGCTGCTCGCGAGGCCCACGTTCGACGAGGCCGAGCTCGCTCGCCTGAAGCGCGAGGCCGAGGCCGAGCTCGTCGAGTCACGTGACAGCGACGGCTCCTTGTGCGCGCGTGGCTTCCGCCGGACGCTCTTCGCCGGTCACCCCTACGGTCGCCGCGTCGCCGGTTGCATCCCCGCGCTCCGCGGCATCGAGCGCGCCGACGTGGCGTCGTTCTACGAGGCGCACTACACGCGGGAGAACGCGATCGTCACGATCTCGGGGGACGTCGACGTGGAGGAGGGGCACGCGATCGCGGAGCGCCTGCTCGCCGGGCTCCCGGCGGGCGCGCGTGTCCCGGATCCGGTGCAGCCGCCGCCGCGGAGGCCTGGCCGGCGGCTCGTCTTCGTCGACAAGCCGGAGCGGACCCAGACGCAGATGATCGTGGGGGGCCTCGGGACACACCCGCACGACCCCGATCACGTCGCGCTGCTCGTCGCGAACACGGCGTTCGGAGGGACGTTCACGTCGCGGCTCATGCAAGAGGTGCGGGCGAAGCGCGGCTGGTCGTACGGCGCGTCCTCGCGTGTCGGCTTCGATCGGCAGAGGGACGCGTTCACGATGTGGACGGCGCCCAAGGCCTCGGACGCCGCGGCCTGCCTCGCCTTGAAGCTCGAGCTACTGCACACGCTTCGCAAGGACGGGATCACGAAGGACGAGCTCTCCTTCGTGAAGAAGTACCTCGTCCGCTCGCACGCCTTCGAGGTGGATACGGCGAGGAAACGCGCGTACCAGAAGCTCGAAGCCGCGCTGTACGACCTGCCGGAGGGGTACCACGACCAGCAGCTCGAGCAGATCGAGGCCGTCACGCTGGACGAGGCGAACACCGCGATCCGCGAGCGTCTTTCGGAGGACGACCTCGTGATCTCGGTCGTGGGGACGTTCTCGCAGATCGGCGAGGCCGTCGCGAAGTCCATCCCGCGGCTCCTGGAGACCCAGGTCGATCCGTTCGACCTCGAATGAACGCAGGCGCGCGGGCTCTCGCTCCGCGCGCCTCTCGCCTCACGGCGGGAAGATGAACATGGGGGAGGGCCACGCCTTCGCGGCCTTGGAGCGCGGCGCCATGAAGCGGCGCTTGTCGAGGCGCGGGCGTCGCGGCGCGACGGCCGGGCGACGAGTGAACGCGTAGAGCACGTCGCGCACGCGGAGCAGGTCCTTCGTGAGCAGGGGGCGCGGCGTCGATACGGCGAGGCTCGACGCCGCGAGCGCGCGCCCTCGCCGGAGCGCCTCCGCGCGCGCGAGCTTCAGCCGAGCGTAAGCCGTCTTGAGCGGGATCCCCAGCTTGTCCGCGATCTCCGCCATCGGCTGCTCGTCCAGGTCGTGCATGACGAGGACCTCGCGGAGCTTCGGGCGCATGCGGCCGATGAGCTCACGAGCGAGCGCCTGCTCCTCGCCATCCAGGAGCGCGGCCTCGGCCTCGAGGGTGTCGCTGAAGGGCTCCGGCGTCGACGCGCTGGCGAGCGGCTCCATGCGGTGCCGCGCGAGCTTCCGATAGTTCGTGGCGAGCTGCATCGCGATGACGAACAGCCACGGGCGTGCCGAGCTCGCTGCGTCGTGATCCGCGATGCGCCGCAACGCGACCGCGAAGACCTCCTGCGCGATGTCATCGGCGTCGCGCGCGGGCACTCCATAACGCTCGACGGTGCGCAGCACGAACTGCCACTCGCGTGCGTAGAGCTGCTGGAACACCTCGGAGGGGGGCGGCAAGACCACGGCATTGAGCTCCTCCGCGGTGGGATAACGAACGGGAGGGCGCGAAGGATCGGCGGGGACGACCTCGTCAGACAGCGGAAGGATCGGGTCGGGACACCGCGTGGACGTCACCATCGGCGCCGCCTCGGTTTCATCCGACGAACCTACGCGTGGAGCTCGTTTTCCGCTTTCGCCGCGTGAACGCTCGTCGCCCGTTTTCATGGTTCACAGCCCCGGAGGCGCTGCCCGCGAGCGTGACGTCGCGCGCGCCGCTCGGAGGTTTGTCCTGCAGCCGGCGGGGAGCGTCAATGGTCGATCGGGCTCACGCGCCCGCGACGGGCTCTCCTTCGGCCTCGGTCGCCACCATCCACAGGACCGCCATGCGTACGGCGACGCCCGCTTCCACCTGATCGAGGATCACGCTGCGTGAGCCATCTGCCACGGCAGGATCAATTTCCACGCCCCGGTTCATCGGCCCCGGGTGCATGACGATCGCGTCGGGCGCCGCGAGCGAGAGCCGCGCTTCGTTGAGCCCGAATTTCCGGCTGTACTCGCGGGTGCTTGGCAAGAACGTGCCCGCGAGGCGCTCGCGCTGGACGCGGAGCATCATGACCACATCGGCCCCTTCGAGCGCGGGCTCGAGGCGGTCGTGGACCTCTGCGCCGAGCGCCTCGGCCGCGGGCGGCAGGAGCGTGCGAGGGCCCGCGAAGCGCACGGTGGCGCCCATCTTCCGCAACAAGAGCGCGTTCGAACGCGCGACGCGGCTGTGCAGGACGTCGCCGCAGATGGCCACGACGAGGCCTTCGAGCCGGCCCTTGCGACGTCGGATCGTGAACGCGTCGAGCAGCGCTTGCGTGGGGTGCTCGTGCGTCCCGTCTCCGGCGTTGACCACCGCGACCTTCGTGCGTGAAGCGACGTAGTGCGGAGCGCCCGACGCCTGGTGCCGGATCACGAGGACGTCCGGGCACATCGCCTCGAGGTTCTTCACCGTGTCGAGCAGCGTCTCGCCCTTCACCGCGCTCGACGTCGAGACGCTGATGTTGATCACGTCCGCCGAGAGCCTCTTGCCCGCGAGTTCGAACGAGGTCCGCGTGCGCGTGGAGGGCTCGTAGAAGAGGTTGATCACCGTCTTGCCTCGGAGCGTCGGCACCTTCCGGACGCTGCGCCGAGACACGTCGAAGAAGCTCTCGGCGGCGTCGAGGATCGAGAGGATCTCGGGCTCCTCGAGGCCCTCGATCCCGAGCAGGTGGCGGTGTGGATATCGCGCGCGGGCTGTCGTCGTCACGTTCCCCCCAGGGTGGATGCGTCCTCGATGGTGGCCCACGCGCCGTCGTCCTTCTGCGTGACCTCGATCCGCTGGCCCGGGCCGAGCTCCACGCGGCGTACGGTGTAGTCCGGGTGGATGGGGAGCTCGCGGCCGCCGCGGTCGACGAGCACGCAGAGCTCGATGCGGCGCGGGCGGCCGTAGTCGAGCACCGCGTCGAGCGCCGCGCGGATCGTGCGGCCCGTGTAGATGACGTCGTCGACGAGCACGACGCGCTTGCCGCGCACCTCGAAGGGGATGCGGCTCGGGCCGATCTTGGGGTTCGGCAAGGCCGTCGCGGCGTCGTCGCGGTAGAGGGTGATGTCGATCGAGCCCGTGGGCGGCGCTTCGCCTTCGAGCTCGCGGAGCAGCGCGGCGAGCCTCTCCGCGAGGGGCTCGCCGCCGCGCCGTATGCCGACCAGCGCGAGGTCACGGACGCCGCCGTGTTCGGCGATCTCACCAGCGACGCGGCGGAGGCCTCGGGTCACCGCGACCGGATCGAGGAGGACTTCGGACATGGCGGGGACGAGCTACCACAAGGCAGCCGCGGTGTCCCCGCGCCGCGCGCGGTGCGTCACGTCAATCGGGCTGGTGGAGAATTTTCTGTGTCGGATCGATGAAGTAGAAGCGGCCGTATCCGGCGCGCTGGAACGTGATCGCGCCGAACGCGTTGACGAGGACGGAGACGACGGCGAGGGCCCAGAACCAGCCGCCGAGCCGCCTCCTGCCGAGCGCGATCAGGGCGAACAGGAACACGGCGAAGTCGTTGGAGAAGCGGTAGCCGAACTGGATCCAGCCGCTGTTTTGATAAAGCAAGCTCGGCAGCGCGACGAGCGCGGCCGTGAGCGCCACGGCAGAGAACGCCGGCTGCGTGCGTCTCGGCCAGAGCACCCAGGCGTAGATGGGCGTCGTGATCCAGAGCGCGAGGCCATGCCCGTTGATCTGGAACGGAGCGCCACTCACGCCCGTGTAGGGCAGGGACGTCAGGATCACGCCGAGGTTTCGGCCGAGGTAGTGGAACGAGAAGAGCCCCCACTTCTCGATGCGCGCGCGCCAGGTGATCGCGAGCAGCCGATGGCCGAACTCGAAGGGATCGCCGAAGCGCGCGGCGTTGTACCAGAGCAGGACGCCGAGCAGCGCGGCTGCAGGCGCGGCGAAGAGCGCGAGCTTCCGCGCGAGCACGCGCGTGTCCACGTCGGCGAGGCGCAAGCGCGCGCCCGCGCCTGCGCGCGAGCTCGCCCGCAGCGCCTCGTACACGAAGAGGGGAAAGGCGAACCCGAGCGGCGTACGCGTGGCGAAAGCGAGGCCGATCGCGAAGCCCGCGAGCAGCGGGTGCGCGGCTCCAATCGACGCGAAGAGGTAGAGCGCCGCGAGCGCCGCGCCGACGACGTGCGCGGCGAACCAGACCGTGCCTTGCACGGCGGAGAACCAGTACACGGTGCCGAACGCGAAGAGCAGCGCGAGCAGCACGTTCTCCCGCTCGGATCGACCCGTCCTGCCAGCCCGCGAGAGCGCGTCGAGGCCGAGGTACAAGAGCGCCGGCGCGAGGCCCGCGAGGCTCGCGAAGATCTGGCCGTCCCGGACGCGCTCGGCGCTCCCCGCGATCGCGACCGCGGGGAGCAAGAGGACCGCGGGGAACGGCGGAAAGCTCACGTAGTGCTTGCCTCCCCACACGGCGAAGTCGTTGTTGCCCGTGTACGCGGGGGGTGGGCCGCCGAGGTCGAGGCGGCCGTGCAGCCATGCCTCGGCGAGCAAGGCGAAGTGGTTGTACGGGGTGTGCGTCGCGAGGCGCTCGCGTGGTGTCGTGGCGAGAAACACGACCGTGACCAGCGTGCAGATCGCAGCGGCGACGAGCCACCTTCGCGAGCGATCGTCGGGCCGTTCGTGCGGGCGCTCCATGCGTGCGGGGCGCACCCTATCATGGCCTTTGGCACGCGAAGACGCGCTGGGCGGCTTGCGAGCACCCCGACCGTGCGCTAGTTGCTCCCGCCTCGCGCGGCCTCGGTGAAACTCGACGGCTGCTCTTCCTCGCCCCAGGAGTCGACCATGCCGCTCTTCGCCATTCCTGCCGGAGACATCGACGCCGCTGGTCGCTCGATCGCGGCGGATCTGCCCGTCGCCTGGCTCGACGAGCAGCTCGGTGAATGTGACATGCGGGGCGTCGAGCCCGGGCACGTCTCGGGCCGGATCTCCCGCTCGGGCGCCGACGTTGTGGTGCGCGGCCGCGTCCACGCCGTCCTGCAGGCGCCATGCGCTCGTTGCCTCGAGCCCACGAAGATCGACATCGACACCGACATGTCCCTCCTCCTCAAGCCTGCGGCTCCTTCGGTGCTCGCGCAGAAGGCGGACGAGAAGCGGGCAGCGGCGCAAGCGAAGAAGGTCTCCGGGGGGGCCACGAAGGGCGAGACGAGCAAGCGGGCGCCGAGGGAGAAGGAGCCGCCGGAGTACGAGTTTTCCTCGGACGAGGCGGACGTCGACGTCTACGACGGCGAGACGGTCGTGCTCGACGGGTTCATCCGCGAGGCGATTCTGCTCGAGATCCCCATCTTCCCCTTGTGCTCCGAGGCGTGTCCGGGTATCCACCCCGCCTCCCCCGAGGCCGTCGAGGGTGGCGCTGCGCCGCCCGTCGACCCCAGGCTCGCGCCCCTCGGCGCTTTGCGCGCCGCGCTCTCGAAGGCGAGTGGCTCGCGCGGACCGACTGACGATCAAGGAGCCGCGTCCGGCAGCGCCGACGCGTCCCAGCAGAAGAAGACGAAGAAGGAGTAGCCCGTGGCCGTCCCGAAGAGGAAAACCACCCCGAGCAAGCGCGACATGCGGCGCGCGAACCACGACAAGGTCACCCCGGTGCAGGTCGTTGCTTGCCCGAACTGCGGCGAGGCGGCGCTCCCGCACCGCGCTTGCGGCGCGTGTGGTCACTACAAGGGCCGCAAGGCGAAGGCCGTCAAGGCCACGACCACCTGAGTCCTCCGCTGTCTCTGGCTTGCCCGCCTCGGAGCGTCGTGTGAACGCACTCCGAGGCGGGTTCGCGCCTTTGCCAGCGCATTTGTGCGTGGATCTCGGCGCTCCGTGATGAAGCTCGCGGAGGCATGCGGATAGGTCCATCGCTCGACCACGCGCCGCGTCGGCGCCCTGCTACCTTGTCATCATGAGCGCGCTCCCTACACCGAAGAGTCGCATCCTCGGGACTGGCCACTACGTCCCTGAGAAGGTCCTCGCCAACGTCGACCTCGAGAAGATCGTCGACACGTCCGACGCCTGGATCGCGGAGCGCACCGGCATCCGGCGTCGGCATATCGCGGCCGACAAAGAGAACACGAGCGACATGGCGGCGGCGGCGGCGCGCCGCGCCCTCGAGTCCGCGGGCCTCAACGCCGCCGACATCGACATGATCATCGTCGGGACGATCAGCGGCGACAGCCCGATGCCCGCGTGCGCCGTGCACGTTCAGCAAAAGCTCGGCGCCGACAACATCCCGGCTTTCGACGTGTCGGCCGCGTGCGCCGGCTTCATCTACGGCATGACGATCGCCGATCAGTTCATCGCGACGGGCGCTGCGCGGTGCGTCCTCGTGATCGGCGTCGAGCTGCTCTCCAGGCTGCTCGACTGGCAGGATCGGACGACGTGCGTGCTCTTCGGCGACGGCGCGGGCGCGGTGGTGCTCGGGCCTGCGGAGGGAGACGGCCGCGGCCTGCTCGCCACGCGGATCTTCACCGACGGCTCGCTCGCCCATGCGCTCACGATCCCGGGCGGCGGCACCGCCGAGCCGCTCACGGACGAGGGCCTCGCGAAGAAGCGCAACAAGGTCCACATGATGGGGCAGGAGATCTTCCGGACCGCCATCAAGAACCTGACGAGCGCGTCGACCGCGGTCCTCAAGGCCTCGGGGCTGACGAGCGCCGACCTCGACTGGGTCGTCGCTCATCAGGCGAACCTCCGCATCATCACGCAGGTCTCCGATCGGCTGAACTTCCCCATGGAGAAGTTCATCATCAACATCCAGGAGTACGGCAACACGTCGAGCGCCTCGATCCCCATCGCGCTCGACGAGGCCGTGCGCGACGGGCGCATCCAGAACGGGCACAACGTCCTCATGTGCGCCCTCGGCGCGGGGATCTCCTGGGGCGCCGCGCTCGTGCGGATGTGACGCTCCTCGGAGCGTCTCCGTCGATCGTTTGACCTCAAAACATTTTCTCTGCGCCCAGCACTCGGGAGTCCGCGTCGATGCAACGAAGCACGAAGGTCGCCTGGTTGTTCCCTGGTCAAGGCTCGCAGCTCGTCGGGATGGGCAAGGAGCTCGCCGCGACGTCGGAGGCGGCGCGCCGCGCATTCGAACGCGCGGACGCCGCGCTCGGCGAGCCGCTCTCCCGGCTCTGCTTCGAAGGGCCGATGGAGGAGCTCACGCTCACCGCGAACACGCAGCCCGCGATCGTGGCGGCGAGCGCGGCCATCGTGGCGGCGCTGCGCGAGCGGCATCCGGATCTCGCGCCGCCGGCCTTCGCTGCGGGGCACTCGCTCGGCGAGTACAGCGCGCTCTGCGCGGCGGGCGCGATCGAGCTCGAGGACGCCGTTCGTCTCTGCCGCCTGCGCGGCTCCGCGATGCAAGCCGCGGTGCCGCCGGGGGAGGGCGCGATGTCGGCGATCATGGGCCTCGACGCCGAGGCGGTCGCGGCGATCTGCGCGGAGGCGGCCGCGGGGGAGATCGTCTCGCCGGCGAACTACAACGCGCCGGGGCAGGTGGTGATTGCAGGTCAAAAGGATGCGGTCACGCGCGCCGGGGATCTCGTGGCGGCGCGCGGCGGCAAGGCCGTGCCGCTCAAGGTGAGCGCGCCTTTCCACTGCGCGCTCATGCGAAGCGCGCGCGAGGCGCTCGCCCCTGCGCTCGAGCGGGTCGTGATCCATCCGCTCGCCTTCCCGGTGATCGCCAACGTCGACGCGTCGCCCAACGCCGACGCAGGTAGGGTCGCCGAGCTCTTGTTGCGGCAGATCGACGGCGCGGTGCTCTGGTCCGCGTCGGTCGAGCGCATGGCGGCCGAGGGCGTGACGCACGCGCTCGAGCTCGGTCCTGGCAAGGTGCTCGCCGGGCTCGTGAAGCGAATCGCGAAATCCATCAAGGTGCTGAGCGTCTCGGATCCGGCGGGGATCGACGCGGCGGCTGCGTTCCTGGAGGCATGAGAGATGTTCGGGCTGAGCGGCAAGGTCGCGCTCGTGACGGGCGCTTCGCGGGGGATCGGTCGTGCGACGGCGGAGGCGCTGGCGGCGCAGGGCGCGCACGTCGTCGTCAACTACGTGCGCGGCGAGGAGGAGGCGCGTCGCGTCGTTTCGGCCATCGAAGAGCGCGGCGGCAAGGCCGAGGCGCTCGGCTTCGACGTGGCGGACATGCAGGGCACGGACGAGGCGATCGCGGCGCTGGCGAAGCGGCTCGGCCGGCTCGACATCCTCGTGGCGAACGCTGGCATCGCCGTCGACAACCTCGTCCTTCGCGTGAAGGAAGAGGAGATCGATCGCGTCTTCGCGGTCAACGTGAAGGGGGCGATCGGCTGCGCGCGTGCGGCGATCAAGCCCATGATGCGCGCCCGCGCGGGGCGCATCGTGCTCCTGTCGAGCATCGTCGGCGAGATGGGCAACGCCGGGCAGGCGGTCTACGCTGCGTCGAAGGCGGCCTTGCTCGGCCTCTCGAAGACGCTCGCGCGCGAGTACGCGTCGCGGAGCATCACGGTGAACGTGGTGGCGCCCGGCTTCATCGACACGGACATGACGTCGTCGCTCGGGGCCGAGGTGAAGGACGGCATGCTGAAGACGATTCCCCTCGGCCGCACGGGCAAGCCGGAAGAGGTCGCCGCTGCGGTGGTCTTCCTTTGCTCGGATGCCGCTTCTTACATCACGGGTGAGACCATCCGCGTAAACGGCGGCATGTACATGTAAAAAGCGTTTCGCACGCCACGAAGGTGGTGCAAAAGCTCGAACGATGGGTTAGGAGGGGACCGCTTTTTCCTGGAGGCAGCCATGGCGGAAGGTCGCGACATCTCGGCCGAGGTCAAGAAGATCATCAAGGAACAGCTCGACGTCGACGAGAAGGACATCAAGCCCGAGTCGACGTTCATCGACGACCTGGGCGCAGATTCGCTCGGCCTCGTGGAGCTCGTGCTCGCCTTCGAGGAGGCGTTCGAAATCGACATCCCGGACGAGGACACGGAGAAGATCCGCTCGGTCCAGGACGCGATCGACTACATCAACTCGCACGCGAAGAAGTAACGCCTACCGTAGCGCGCTGGAACGGACGCCAGCGCGCTAGCGAGGGTCTCGTCCGGTCCATCCTGGGCCAAGCGACTATGGAACGCGTCGTCATCACCGGCATCGGTCTCGTCACCCCGAACGGCATCGGCACCGCGGAGACGTGGCGCTCCGTGCTCGCGGCCGAGTCCGGGATCGGGCCCATCACCCTCTTCGATGCGTCGCAGTACACGACACGCATCGCAGGCGAGGTGAAGGGGTTCGTCGCGGAGAACTTCATCCCGAAGAAGAAGGTCCGGGAGATGGGCCGCTTCGCCCACCTCTCGGTCGCCGCTTCGGACCTCTGCATCAAGGACGCAGGGATCGAGTTCACCGACGAGGATCGCGAGACGTGCGGCACGTACATCGGCGTGGGCCTCGGCGGGCTCGAGAACCTCTACCAGTACGCGCAGACGCTGCTCGAGAAGGGGCCCTCGAAGGTCAGCCCGTACTTCATCCCGCAGGTCATCGCGAACCTCGCCGCGGGCCAGGTCGCGATGGCCTTCGACCTCAAGGGGCCGAGCTACTGCAACACGAGCGCGTGCGCGTCGAGTGGCCACTCGATCGGTGAAGCCTTCGAGTGGATCCGCCGCGGCCGCACGCACCTCATGCTCGCGGGCGGCACGGAGGCGACCATCACGGGCCTCGCGGCCGCAGGGTTCGGCGCGATGTTCGCCCTCTCGCGCCGCAACGACGAGCCCACGCGGGCGAGTCGCCCCTGGGACAAGGGCCGCGACGGCTTCGTCATGGGCGAGGGCGCGGCGACGCTGTTGCTCGAATCGCTCTCACATGCGAAGCGCCGCGGCGCGAAGATTTACGGCGAGGTCACGGGCTACGGCGCGACGTGCGACGCGTACCACCTGACGAGGCCCGCTCCCGAAGGCGAGGGCGCGCAACGCGCGATGAAACAAGCGCTCGTGGACGCGAAGCTCTCGCCGACGAACATCGACTACATCAACGCGCACGGCACCTCGACGCCAAACGGCGACATCGAGGAGGCCCGCGCCATCGTGAAAGTGTTCGGCGAGCACGCGACCGGGCACGGGCTCTGGGTGAGCTCCACGAAGTCCGTGACCGGGCACCTGCTCGGCGGCGCAGGCGCAGTCGAGGCAGCCCTCTCGGTGCTCGCGCTGCACGAAGGCAAGGTCCCTCCCACGGCAAACCTCGAGGAGCAGGATCCCGAGTGCGTGCTCGACTGCGTCCCGCTCGTCGCGCGGGAGCGCCGTCTCCGGAACGTCATGTCGAACTCGTTCGGGTTCGGGGGCACCAACGTTGCACTCGTGTTCTCCCGCTTCGAGGGCTAGTCGATGAGGTGCCCGTTCTGCGGGCATCTCGAGGACAAGGTCGTCGAGTCCCGCGCCCCCGGCTCGGGTGACGTCGTTCGGCGGCGCCGCGAGTGCGCCGCTTGCAGTCGTCGGTTCACGACATACGAGCGTGTCGAGGACGTCCTGCCGACCGTCGTGAAAAAAGACGGCCGGCGCGAACCCTTCGATCGAGCCAAGCTGATGCGTGGACTCCGGACCGCCTGCAACAAGCGGCCGGTCTCGGTGGACAGGCTGGAGGTCGTGGTGGACGCGATCGAGCGCGAGGTGCAGGAGTCGGAGAAGCGCGAGGTGACGAGCGCCGAGCTCGGCGAGCGCGTCATGAACCACCTCCGCGACCTCGACGAGGTCGCCTACGTCCGGTTCGCCAGCGTCTACCGCTCCTTCCGAGACGTGGACGAGTTCCTCCGCGAGCTTGGTAAGCTTGTGAAGGCGAAGGGCCCCTAGTAGATCCGGGCTGACCCATGACGACTGCCTCCGAATCCGATTTTGATCTCGCCACGATGCGCCTCGCGCTCGAGGAGGCGAGGAAGTCCCAGCCCTCGCCGAATCCGCCGGTCGGGGCCGTCGTCGTGAACGAAGCGGGTGAGGTGGTCGCAGCGGCCTACCACGTCCGCGCAGGGGAAGAGCACGCCGAGGTCGTCGCCCTGCGCCGCGCCGGTGACGCCGCGCGAAACGGCACGATCTTCGTCACACTCGAGCCCTGCAACCACCACGGACGCACGCCGCCCTGCGTGGACACCATCCTGCGCTCGGGCGTCCGCCGCGTGGTCATCGGTTGCCTCGATCCCAACCCGAACGTCGACGGCGGAGGCGCCGCGCGCCTCACCGAGGCAGGCCTGACTGTCGACGTGGGCGTCGCCGGCGCCGAGGCGCGCGCGCTCATCGCGCCATGGGCAAAGTTCATCACGACAGGCATGCCCTACGTGTCGCTCAAGCTCGCGCTCTCGCTCGACGGGCGCATCGCGACCCGGAGCGGCTCCTCGAAGTGGGTCACGGGCCCCGAGGCGCGAGCCAAGGTTCAGGAGCTCCGCGCGCAGCACGACGTGGTCGGCGTCGGCATCGGCACGGCCCTCGCCGACGACCCGCGCCTCACGGTGCGCACGCCCGGGCTCGCCGAGCAGGGTCGATGCCCGACCCGCGCCGTCTTCGACACCCACCTGCGCCTGCCGCTGCACAGCCGGCTCGTGCAAACAGCACGTGAGGTGCCGACCTGGGTGCTCACGGGCGAGGACGCGCCAGGCGCAAACGAGCAGGCGCTCGTCGACGCAGGTTGCGTGGTGCTCCGCGTGCCGAACTCGGCCGAGGGCCGGGTGGAGGTGTCGGCGGCGCTGCGCATCCTGGCAGCACAAGGCGTGGTCTCGATCCTCGTCGAGGGTGGCGCAGAGCTCGCGGGCAGCCTGCTCGCCGCACGCCTGGCCGACGAGCTCCACGCGTTCATCGCGCCCATCCTTCTCGGCCCGCGCGGCCGCCCCGGTGCCGTCGACTGGGCCGGCCCCGACACGCCAAGCGAGGCGCCGCGCATCGTCGATCCTCGCTGGGCCCTCTGCGGCCGCGACGCCTACGTCAGCGGTCCGCTCGCGTTCCCGCGCTGAGCGTCCGCTGGCGCCACGGGTGTGGTCTTGCCTCGTGCCCGCTGGACGAACTGCGCATCGCGCAGTTCATCCACCTTCGGTCCAGGCCGTGCCTGGTCCGGGTGCAGGGGCGGACAGCCCCTGCCGGGGCCTGGGGCAGCGCCCCAGCGCCACGCTTCAGCTTGCGGCGTGCTTCTGCATCTTGCGCTGGATGATGCGCTTCTTGAGCATGCCTACGCGGTCGATCATCAACACGCCGTCGAGGTGATCGTGCTCGTGCTGGATGGCCACGGCGAGCAGGCCGTCGGCGGCGAGTTCGAAGGTCTTGCCGTCGCGGCCTTGGGCGCGCACGCGGAGCGCTGTCGCGCGCTTGATGTCCTCGCTCACGCCCGGGAACGACAGGCAGCCTTCGGGGCCTACCTCTTCGCCTGTCTTCGACAGGATTTCCGGGTTGATGAAGACCATCAGGTTGCTTGGCTCGTCTTCGGCGGCGATGTCGATGATGAAGATCCGGTGTGCCTCGCCGATCTGCGTGGCTGCGAGGCCCACGCCCGGCGCTGCGTACATGGTCTCGGCCATGTCGTCGATGAGCCGCTCGATCTCGGGCGTGATGCGCTCGACGGGCTGGGCCTTCTGGCGGAGGCGGGGGTCGGGATAGTGCAGGATGGTGCGGATGGCCATGTTCGCTTCTTGGGTCTGCCTTCGGAACCCACGCTGCCGTGACGTCACGTCGGCAGGACAGCTTGCATCAGGATAGCTTAGTCGGACCTCTTCGTCCTGCCGAGCAACGTCGAGACGCGCTCGCCTGGGGCTGCTTTTACTTCGCGCGCCGGAAGATTGCCGGATCGACCGGCGTGCCCCGCGCTGCCAGGTCCTCCGCGATGGCCGGGATTGCGCCGGTCGCGTGCAGGCTTCCCTCGATCGCGCCGCCTGCGGCGGTCCGCTCGATGGTGAACGTGAAGATGTCTCGGGCCACGAGGGCGCCGGCTTCCACACGTAGGTCTGCGACGCGCATGAGGCGTGCTCGTCCGTCGCGGAGGCGGGCGACTTCCAGCGCCAGGTCGAAGGTGCTCGCCAGCGCCTCGCGGGCGGCTTCCACCGTCGTGCCTGGCCGGGCTGACACGAGGTCCGCTGTCAGCCGCGCGAGGGCGTGACGCAGCGTCGGCGCGCGTGCTGCTGCGAGCACGCTGCTCGCGCCTTCGCCGAGGGCGCCGATCAGCTCCGAGGCCGTGGCTCCGGCGAGCGCGCCGATCACGATCCGATCCGGGCGCATGCGCGCGGCGACACGCGTCGCGCCGGCTGCTGCGTCTGCGCTCGGGCCGAGCGGGATCAACAACACGTTCGCGTGTTGCACCGGGATCTCGTCGTCGTCTTGCAGCGAGACGACGCGCTCCTCCGGGCCGAAGCCTTGCGCGAGTGCTGCGACGAGCGAGCCGTGCCCCGAGCCCGTCGGCCCTGCCACCAGCACGTTCGCGCGGCACGCCGTTCCTTGCGACAGCAGCGTCGCCACGGCTCGCGAGAGCAGCCCCGCGCGCACGAGATCTTCCAGCGTGCTCGCCTCGATCCGCTGCGGCTTGCGCAGCACCACCACGAGACCCTTCGCGCCTGCCGCGGGCAGCGCGCCGAGCAGCCGCGAGCCGTCCGGCGCGCACAGATCCACCGCGCCGGGTGCGTCGAGCTCTGCGCCTGCGCGCTTCGCGAGTCGACGCAACACGCGCGCGCCGGCCTCCTCGCTCGTGAACGGCATCTCTCCTGTCGGCTGCTTGCGGCTCTTGCGGAACGCGACGAGGCGGCTGCTCCCTTGCGCGTGGATCTCCACCACGTCGTCGTCGGCGAGCAGCGGGCCGATCGCGCCGAGCTCGATGAGCTCGCGTCGCGCTTCTTGCACGAGCTGCTCCACGCCTACGCCTTCGGGCACGAGGCCCGCGACCTTCATCGCCGCGGCGCGCTCCTCGATCGCACCCGCGATCTTCGTCGTGAACGCCGCCTCGAGCGGCGCGCCTGCGGCGAGCGGGGCGAGGTCCAGGCTCTCGGCCACGCGCTCGACGAGGGTCGCGAGCGCTGCGCGGTGCTGCGTCGACGGACCTGGCGCGGGCTCCGAGTTCGTGCGGTTCACCGGGGACGGCGGCACGGCGGTCGGGCCGGGCGGGACCGCGTGCCTCGGCGGGAATGCTTGACCGAAGGCGGGCGGGAACGGGCTCTGCGGCGGCGCGGGGATGCTCGACGCTGCGGTGGGCCTGTGGCCTGCGCTGAGCGTCGGCGGACCGCCTGCGGTGTGCGCGTGGGGCGGCAGGGGTGAGAGGGCGGTCGGCGAGAGCATCGAGCCGCTCGGCTTCGTGCTCTGGGTCGGACGTGGTACGCGCGGCGGCGCGGGCACGGGGACGGGCGCTTCGTCGGGATCGTTCTCCAGCGGGAAGTGGCTCACCACGTCGGCTGCGTTTTCGCCGGTGAGCATGCCGTCGCGGGGTTTGGCCTGGGCGACCGAGGGCGGGCCGCCTGGGGACGAGAGGGGGCCGTCGAGCGCGCCGATGTCGGGGACGGCGTTGAACTCGCCGCTCGGCACGCGCCCGAGGGCCATCTGCGCGCCTGGGCCTGCCTCGACGCGCAGGACGAAGTCGCCGATGTAGATCTTGTCGCCTTCGCGGACGAGCGTCGGCTGCCCGATCTTGCGGCCGTTGACGTACGTGCCGTTCGTGCTCTTCAGGTCGGTGACGATGAAGCGGCCGTCGCGGAGGACGATACGCGCGTGCCGCTTCGACACGTTGCCCTTGGGCAACATGAGCTCGTTGCCTTGCACGCGGCCGATGTTGATCTCCGCGCGCTCGAAGGATTCACGGCGCTCGGCGCCGCCCTTCTCGCTGATGATGACCGAGAAAATCATTCCGCTCGGGCGGCCTTGCGGGATCGGCCCGGGCCACGCCCGGCAATACGAGCAAGCCCCGGCGAGCATGTCAACGAAGAGGGGACGATCGCGCGCGTGGGCTTTGGATCAGCGCGTCACGCGGGGCGGGGAGGGAGGCGGGATCGTGGCGGGATCGTTATTTTCGCGGCGGTCCTTCATGTCGCCCGCGACGAGGCTGAGGAGCTCGCCGGCGACCGACATCACGTCCTCTTCGGCGAGACCTCCCTGGCGCATTTCGCGGTAGATGGTCTTCGCCAGGATGCGCAGCGCCCGCGGATCGCGGGAGGCGTGTGCATAAGGGCGGGGCCGCTGCGCCGCGTCACGGATCACCTCGGGAGGGGCGCTCGTGAGCTCGGCTTTGGGGGTGGGGAACTCCATGTGGTGGCCCCTTGCGATGGTCGTGCCGAAGTCGGTCGCGCCGATTTTCGGTCATTTCCTCGTCATGATTTTTTCTGGAAGCGAACACCTCTACGCACGTGCGTCGCGCGGGGCGCGTTTTCATTTTCGCAGCGCGTGGAGGTGCGCGGTGGGGCTCGGCGTGAGGCGGCGCTCCGCTTGACGGTCGGACGAGCGGACGTCTACCTTGGCGCCGCTCGACCGGGGGCGCGTGCGCTGGAGACGCGCGAAAATCATGGGGATCGACGGCGATCGGCGAGCGAGCAGGTGAAGTGGAGGAGTTATGGCAGTAGGCAAAGTCAAGTGGTTCAACGACGAGAAGGGCTGGGGTTTCATCAAGCAGGACACGGGCCCTGACGTCTTCGTCCACTACTCGCAGATCCAGCAACCGGACGCCGGTCGGAAGCGCCTCTTCGAGGACGAGACGGTCGAGTTCGAGATCAAGGAAGGCCCCAAGGGCCTGCAGGCGATCAACGTGACGCGTATGGCCGCCGCGAGCTGAGCTGAGCGGATCGAGACGAGATCCCGGCGCCTCGGAGGGAGAACCCGTCCGCAGGCGCCGGGTTCGTTTTGTGCTCAGCCCTTCGGGATCGGCACCTCGCGGAACGTCTTCGTCGCGGGGTCGAGCTTGCGCGAGGTGATCGCCTCGATCGCCCCCGAGGTGTCGTTGATCTCGTACAGGTTGAAGCCCGCCATCCGCTCGTCGCTCTCGTGCAGCAGCGACGCGCTCGTCGCGCCGACCGCGTCGATGTGGCCTCGGGCCGTCGGCAACGTCCGGTGGATCCGGCGGTGCAGGTGGCCGTGCAGCAGCAGACCTCGCTCGACGCCGCGCAGGAGCTCCGCCTCCTCCTTTGCGTCGTAGAGCCCTTCGAGCAGCGTCTTCGCGAGCCGCGGCGGGTTGTGCCACGGGTGGTGCTGCAGCAGGATCGGCGTACGCGCGCGCACCTCGGGGTGGGAGAGCGCGCGCGAGAGCGCGTCGAGCTGCTTGGGCCGCAGCGCGCCGGCGGCGACGAGCGGGGGCCTCGGCACGGCGGTCGACAGGCCGATCAGCGCCACCGGGCCGCGCAGGCGGACGAAGGGGAAGGGGCCCGGGATCTCGGGCAGATCACTCTTCAGGTAGGGCTCGAAGTAGCGGAGGAAGCGCTTCGATCGGAAGGCGCCGCGCGTGTAGGTGTCGTGGTTGCCCGGGACCATGCTGATCTGGTCCGGCGAGAAGCCGAGGCCCTCTTCGACGAGCTTCTTCACGAGCTCGAACTCGACCTCCAGCGCGAGGTTCGTGACGTCGCCCGTGATGACCACGTGGTCCACGCCGAGCTTCCGGATCTCCGCGGCCGCGGCCTCCACGGCGAAGGGCTTGTGGATCGACTTGCGGTGGAAGCGCAGGTTCACGTAACCCGTGAGGCGCTTGTTGAAGAGGCGCATCGGCACCGCGCCCTCGAGCGAGAGCAGGTGCAGATCCGAGAGGTGGGCGATCTTCACGCGCCCACTATGCATCCCGCGCGCACCGAAAGCCACGCCACGGCCGCCGCATGGAAGGCAAGTCGTGCTGCCGCGACGCCGCCCGCAAAAACGGCCGCCCGTGCACGTAACCGCCGCCTCGCAGGACCCGCTCCTCACCTTGCGTCGGGCCCCGCGGGTTCATCACGCTGCCCTCCTGGTACCGAGGCGCGTAGTAGTCCGCCACCCACTCCTCCACGTTGCCCGCCATGTCGGCGAAGCCGTCCGGGGTCCGGCCGTCCGGGAACGAGCTCACGGGCGCGAGCTCGAGGAAGCCGTCGGTGGGATCGAGCTCGTCCCAGGAGAGCTTGCCGTGGTTCACGATCGAGCCGTTCCAGAGGTTGCCCCACGGATACCGCCGGCCCCGCGTGCCTCGCGCTGCCCGCTCCCATTCCGCCTCGGTCGGCAGCCGCCCGCCCGTCCACGCGCAGAAGGCCGCCGCGTCGTTCCACGTCACCATCACCACCGGCAGCTCCGGCCGATCGAAGCGCGCCGCGCCCGAGGCGTACGGCGGCTCCAGGCAATGGCCCGCGGCCACGCAGCGGCGATAACGCGCGACCGTCACCTCGGTCCGATCGATCCACACGTCCGAGAGGTACACCTCGTGCGGCGGGTACTCGTCGGCGAAGACCTGCTCGGGGCACTCGCGGCCCATGGGCTCGAGGGCGCAGAGGCTCTGCGCGTGGGCGACCTCCGAGGGCGACGAGCCCATGGTGAACGTGCCCTCGCGGAGCAGGAGCGCCTCGGGCGCCGGGATCTGCAGCGTGACGATGCCGCCTCTCGTGTTCACCTCCGCCGCGGGGGCGGCGGGCGCCTCCGGCCGAGGCGGAGCCCCTCGGGCCCCGGCGGAAGGGGCGAGCACGAGGAGCGCGAGGGCAACCACCGTCGCGGGGCGCATCAAAAGGAGGCGTAGCACTGGAACGGCCGAGGGGCCGCGGGACAATCAGGGCGCGAGCTTGGCCAGCACGAGCTCCGCCGGGCCGCCCCAGAGCGGGCCCAGCCCGAAATCCACCATACCACCGACCTGCGCGGCGACGAAGATCCGCCCGGCGGCGTCGGTGGAGACCGCGGTCATCGTCTGATCGTCCTTGTCGCCGTACCCCAAGGCCGAGAGGACGTTCCCGGACGTATCGAATCGCGCGAGGAACGCGTTCGACGAGGACGCTCCTCCCGGCGCGTCGAGCTGGATCGCGCCGAATTTCGCGTCCTTCACGTATCCGCCCGCGACGACGAAGCGCCCTCCGGCGCCGATCGCCACGCCGCCCGCGCTGTCGGCCTTCGAGCCGCCCATGATGCGGCTCTTCAGGTGGCCGCCGTTCGGGGAGAGCTCGAGCAGGAAGACGTCGAGGTTCTGCGCCGTGAGGGGTCCTCCGCCGAAATCCACGTTGCCCCGCACGATCCCGCTCACGACCGCGTTTCCCATGGCGTTGACGCGGACCGCGTAGCCGCGTTGTGGATCGTTGTCGCCGTATCGATTCGCGTAAACGACGCCCCCCGCGGGATCGAGGCGCGCGACGAACAGGTCGAACCCGCCCGCGCTCGTGAGCGTGGTCCCGCCGAACTCCATCTCGCCGCGGAAATCGCCGGTGATCACCGGGCTCCCGCTCGTGTCGACCGCGATGGCGCGGCCGTTTTGGTCCTCGCCGTCCCCGTATCGCTGGGCGCGGATCGTGTTGCCGCTGCCGTCGAGCGTCAGCACGAACATGTCGAAGCTGCCGGCGCTCTCCATCGTGCCCGTGCCGAAATCGACGCCGCCCGAGAAGCTCCCGATCACCAGGATCTCGCCCGTCTTCGAGACGGCGACGCCGCGGGCGACCTGGTCCTCGCTGTTGCCGTAGCGCCGGCTCCAGAGGTGCTCGCCGTCCTCGCCGTCGTATTTCGCGACGAAGATGTCGAAGCCGCCCTCGCTCTGGAGCGAGTTTCCGCCGCCGACGCTCATTTGCCCGAGGAACTCGCCGACCACGATCACGTTGCCCTGGGGGTCTTCGGCGACGCTCCAGGCGGCCTGGTCCTCGGCGCCGCCGAGCCTGCGGCTCCAGAGGTGCTCGCCCGATGCGCCGTCGAGCTTCGCGATGAACGCGTCGTAGCCGCCCGAGCTCTGCAGCGTGTTTCCCCCGAAGCTCAGGCTGCCCGGGAAACGGCCGACCACGATCGGATGCCCGCCGCTGCCCGCGACGAGCCCGAGGCCCTCGCCTGCGCCGAAGCGCCGGCTCCAGAGGTTGTCGCTCCCGCACGTCGGGGTCGCGCCGTCACAATCCTCGTCCTCGCTCGTGGCGCAGTCCTCGGGCGAGGGCACGACCGCGCCCTCGCACGGCCCGAAGCCCGTCCCCTCGGCGTTACACGTACGCGTCCCGCCCTTGCAAACCCCGACGCCCTCCGTGCCGGCGGGCCCGCCATAACAAACCTCCGTCGCGAGTGGCACACACGCAGCCGCGCCGCCGCCGCTGCCGCCGTCGCTGCTGACGCCTCCGCTCCCGCTCGCGCCGCCGCCTTCGCTTCCGCTAGCGCTGCCGCCTCCGCCGCCGGCCCCGAGCGTGGTTTCGGTGATCGATTCCTCCTCCCCGCAGCCGTACGCCGCGAGCACGCCGAAGAGGAGCGAGATGGCAGCAAGACGAGAGGTGCTCATGAAAGATCACGATAGATCGAATGAATGGCGCAATGGAATCGAGAACGATGAGGCCCGGCGGAAAGCAATAAACCGTCTCGCTGGTGCCGTACGGGCAGCAAAAGGGTGACGAGGGCGGAAGCGCGCGGTAACCTCCCCGTCATGCACGCGTCACGCCGCGCCTTCGCCTCGCTCCTGTCCGTCCTTCTGCTCGCGCTCGTGGGCCTCTCGTGCAGCAAGCCGCCTGCGGGCGGGCGCGCGCTCCGGCTCGCGACGACGACGAGCCTGAAGGACGCGGGCCTGCTCGACGAGCTCTTGCCTGCGTTCGAGGCGAAGACGGGTTATCGCGTCGAGGCTCGGGCGCTCGGTTCGGGCAAGGCGCTCCGGGCGCTCCGGGACGGCGAGGCGGACGTGGCGATCACGCACGCGCCGGCCCTGGAGGAGGCGGCGGTGGCGGCGGGCGAGGTCGGTCGCCGGAGCCCGTTCATGCACAACGAATTCGTCCTCGTGGGTCCTCTGGATCAGGTCGGCGTCGTGGCGGGCGCGGGCGACATCGTGGAGGCGATGCGCCGCATCGTGTCCTCGGGCCGCTCGTTCGTGTCGCGGGGGGACGACTCCGGGACGAACCAGCACGAAATGGCGTTATGGAAGGCCGCGGGGATCGCCACGAATGGCGCATTCCTCGTGCGTGCGAACGCGGGGATGGGCGAGACGCTGGAGCGCGCGTCGGACGAGGGGGCCTTCACGCTGAGCGACCGGGCGACGTTCCGGGCGAAGCAGGGGGATCTGAAGCTCGTGATCGTGTACCAGGGGGATCCCGCATTGCGGAACACGTACGCGGTGATCGAGCCGAAGGCGGGCGCGGCGGCGAACGCGGAGGGGGCGCGCGCGTTTGCAGAGTTTCTCCGGTCGGAGGAGGGGCGGGCGAGGATCGGGGCGTTTGGCGTGAAGGCGACGGGGGAGCCGCTGTTCACGCCGGGGGCGAGGTAGCTCATTCGTCGACGGGGGATTCTAGCGGAGACCCATTCTCGTCAGGTGCCGACGCTGCTCCTCCGTGAGATCGGCGTCGAACTGTTCGAGGTATTCGACAAATGTATTGCCATGTTCGGCAGCATGTATGAACAACAGTCCCTTGGCGGCGACCTCGAGCGCCGCACGTTCGGGCGAACCTTCATCATATTTCTCTGCAATGCGCTCCAGCGTCTTCAGTGTCTCGTCGGGCAAAAAGTTCGGATGACCACTGCTCATTGTCGTTCCTCCCACCAGCATGGGGCCAAGGTCATGCGCCCAGGCCCTTCAGTGAGCGCAGCCACGCCTCGTCACCCCCGCGGCGGTGAGCGGGCCCGCGATCTTCCTGCGGATCATTGTCCATCAGGAGGAAGGAACGGAGCAAGGGAGGACCTCGCCGCGCTGGGAACGAGCTCGAAACGTTCCCTTCCACCTCCTCCTTCGAAGAGGAAGCCGCTGGCGACCTTCCCTCCCTTCCCCTCGTTTCACTATGACGCAGCGGGGAACGTTCCCCGCTCCCTTCTAGCTTCACTATGACGCGCCGCAAAATCTTCGCGCGGGGCTCATAGGTTGCCTACGAAGCCGCCCGAGACGTCCCCCATGTCCTCCTCGCCTCGCTGGGAGACCGAGGGAGACGTTCCCCTTTTGCTTCTAGCTCGACGATGACGCATCGCAGGACGTCTCCGACGTCCTCGTCGCTCGACGATGACGCAGCCAGGGACGTTCCAACCTCGTACCTCGTCGAACTCGTGTGTTTCCTTCCCTGCGACACGTGAGGATGTTACGCTCGCTGGCAGACATGGGGGGGAGCCACGAGGAGACATGGGCGTCAGCTTGAATCAGATCCCGCGCGCCGAGAAGCGCGACATCGCCAAGAAGCTCAAGGACAACCTCACCGCGCGCGCCGTGAAAGGCCCCCCGGAGCCTGCGCTCGACGCGTATATCGACGAATGCGCGGAGGTCGTCGACGAGCTCGACGCGCACGTCACGGGGAACGTGCTCGCGGAGGCGGAGCGCACGGCGCGGCTCGCGCAGCTCGCCAGCGCGGACGACGCGGTCGATACCTGGTATCGCCATATCGAGAGTTACATCGACATCGAGGCGCGCCGCCGTACGAGCCCCTTCGCGCTCCAGGCCGCCGCCGTCCACCAGGCCGCATTCCCCGATGGCCTCGCGCACGTGGACGATCCCATCGCCGACGAGAATCGGATCTGCCGGGATGCATTGGTGATCCTCCGGTCCCCGGAGCACGCGGCGACGCTCACGGCCATCGAATTGCCTTCGGTATGGCTGGAGAAATGGGAGACGGCGCTCGACAAGAGCGACGCGTTGCTCGCCGAGGTGGAGAAGGCGCGCACGGACAAGCGTACGCACGTCGGCGGTGGCCGCGACGCGGAGACGGATTGGGTGGAGCTGATGGTGCGGCTCCGGCGGTATGTGTCGAGCCGGGCGAAGCGGTCGGAGACGGCGAAGATCCAGGAGGGGAAGGTGCTGCTCGCGCCGCTGCTCGATGCAATGGCGAAGCTGCGGGCCGAGGCGGCGGCGCGGGCGACGCGGAAGGGGAATGAGAAGCAGGAGAGCCCCGCGGAGGAGACGACGGGCTGAGCGGTAGCGGGGAGCGGGCTCGGCAGCCCCCGCCTCGCGCCCTCTGTGCTATGGGGTGAGCGTGAGGGGGGGCTGTGCCCACGATCGAGCACATCATCGAGACGCAGGGTGCCCGCATCCTCGAGCGCTGGGCCGAGGAGGCGCAGAGGGCGGCGTCTGCGCGTGGGCTCTCGCAGCCCGAGCTGATGAACATCATGCCGGCATACCTCGGGTCGCTGGCCGCGCCTTGCGGGGCGGCTCCGGATCGCCGCCGCCAGGTCGAGCTCGTGGAGAGCCACGTCGCCTCCCGGCTCCGCCACGGCTTCGACCTCGCCGAGGTCCAGAGCGAGTTCGCGCTCCTCGGGCGCTGCATCTTCCAGGTGTGGGCAGCCGCTCCGCCCGAGGAGCGCTTCGACGCACAGCAGATCGAGGGAGTCCTCGAGGTCATCCGCGCTTCGACCGTGCTCGTGTCCGACATGTTCGTCCGGCACCTCCTCGACGACGCACAATCGGAGAAACGGTTTTTCAGGCTCATACGGCAGGCCTTCATGGAGCGGAAGCCCCACGAGGGCGGCGCGCCCCCGACATTGGCCCACCGGCTCGAAGCTGCCATGCCGCTCGTCATGGAGGCGCTGGACGCGGCCACGGCGGCCATTCTGCTTTACGAGCCCACCAGCCACGAGCTCGTGATGACCGCGTCCGCGGGGCTCGCCGACGAGCGCGTCGCGCAATACGCGCGCGCCGTCACGCCCTCCTCCTTCGCCGGGATGATCGCGACCCGGGGCGAGACGACCACGATCTTCGACGCCGAGACGACCGATCTCGACGTCACCGACACCCTCCGCCGCAGCGGAATCCACTCGCTGCTCGGCGTCCGGATCCCCATCCATCATGCCCTCATCGGCGTGATGTACGTCGGCTTGCGCGCGTATCGTTCTTTCTCGGCGCGGGAAAAAGGGAGGATCGAGGCGATCGCCGAGCACCTCGGGCTCCTCATCGAGAATGTGGAGCTTTACCGCCAGCTCGAGGACCGGATCGCGGAGCTGAACGAGGAGCAGAAAATGCGGGACGTCTTCTCGTCGATCCTCGTGCACGACCTCCGTGGGCCCCTCTCTGCGGCCCGCGTGGCGGCGCAAATGCTCGAACGCTCGACGGACGAGGCCAGGGCGCGCCACTGGGCGTCGATCGCCCTTCGTAGCTTGACCCGAGCCGATCGTATGGTGAGCGACCTGCTCGACGTGCAACGTATCCGCGCCGGCGAGCGCCTGCCGCTCTCGCGCGAGCGCTGCGATATCCTCGATATCGTGAGAGAGCTCTTCGCCGAGCTCTCCCAGCAGCACGGCGACCGGCTCGTGCTCACCACGCCCGAGGGGCCCACGACGGGGAGCTGGGGCCGGGAGGAGCTCCGGCGAGCCTTCTGGAACCTCGCGTCCAACGCGCTGAAATATGGTTCGGCGGGGGGCCCGGTGCGGTTCACCGTGCGATCACTGCCGGATCACGTCGAGGTGGAGGTCCACAACGAGGGCCCGCCCATCCCCGTGGACGAACAGGCCAGGCTGTTCGAGCCCTTCACCCGCGCTCGCCACGAGCACGCGGCGCCGGGCGGCTGGGGGCTCGGGCTGGCCATCGTCCGCGGCGTCGCGGAGGCCCACGGCGGGAGCGTCGACGTGGAAAGCGCCCCCGGACGTGGGACGTCGTTCACGATGCGGCTGCCATTCGACCGCGAGGCGCCCATGAGTCCGGATGTATGATCCATTGAGGCGGCCGTGAAAGCTTGCGGTGGAGGCGCGTGTGCGTGAATCCGGAGATCACGCAGGCGCGAGCATCTTCAAGCGCTCCCGGGCGAGTCGCACGCGGGCGTAGACGGTCTTCAGCTTCAGGCCGAGCGTCTCGGCGATCTCCCGGACCGAATGCCCCTCCAGGTAGGGAACCAGCACGGCCCGAATGCGCGGCCGGCTCTTCGCGCACGGTTGAGCCCGATCACCACGAGCCACGGACGAGCATGCTCCGGCGTGACCAGGCGGCGGAGGAAGCTGCGATGTTCGAGGTAAAGGCGGCCGAGCAGGGCGTGTGATGCAGAAAAGTTTGCCGGCGGCGGGCGCAGGTGTAGCGTTGTCATTAGCTCATGACTCCGGGGACGTCGGGGTTGTGGGTCAGGCGCCGGTCGGTGTTCGTTGCACCGGCTGGCGTCGCTTGTTTTGTCTCATGGATTGGGGAGGAAAGCAACCGTGAAATGGGGGGATTGGTTCGTCGGCGGAGCGTCACCCCCCAACCCCCTCTCCGCACAGCCTGAGCATTGGTCTCATCTGGCAGGCGCAGAGCCGGGGCGCTGCCCCGGACCCCGCGGGGGCTACGCGCCCCTCGACCCGCGCCAGGGCAAGCCCTGGACCGGGGGTTGAAAAACTGCGCTCCGCGCAGTTTTTCAAACAGGCCCGCGAAGAGGCCGGGTCGCCAGCAGAACCAGCAGCGCGGCTGTCTTGGTTGGCAGGGTCGTGGGCCCGGGGCGCGGGTGAAGGCACGTGCGTCGTGGCCTCTACTCGTCGACGACCCGGATCGGGAGCCAATCGAATCCGGTGACGCCAGCGTCGCGGAAGATGCGCCAGACCTTGGGAGTGACGAGGAAGAGGGGGTACGGGAGGACGGATTCGGAGACGTCGCCTTTGAACTTCACCTCGCCGAACCATTCCCAGGTTACATTGATGTCGCGGGTATCGGCGATGTCCGCCGTGCGGTACACGAGGCGCGTGGGGAGCTTGGCCGGCGTGGTGAAGCTGCTCCGCCCGCAAGAGCATGACTTGTAGGGCTCGATCCCGGTCGAACGCGGCGATATCCGAGGCAGCGTGTGCGTCGCGCAGAGCTGCCGCCACGGGAGCTGAAAATGGCCCCGCTTTTCGAACGCCGCGAAGACACCCCGGAAGGAAATCCCCGTGGCACCGCTGTCCGCGAGCGCGCCGGCCAGCTTTTCGTCGACGAGGATGTCGTTGTAGCAAGTGTGCATTGCGCGCTTACCCTCGAGGATGTGGAGACTTTCGCCGTCGACGACCATCGCCGACGTCTGCCGAGCTCCTGCGCCGCAGAGTTTGCACGCCTCGGACATGTCGTACTTGGTCCCCACCCGCGGCCCCGCGAAAATACCATCCAGGAGGACGGTGGCGTCCATGACGATCAGGCGCGCGGCTTCGAGCTCGTCATCGGTGAAGCGGTCGTAGCGCCACTCGAACCAACCTACGATGCCGAGCTCCTCGAGGAGGCTCAAGAGTCGGGGCACGCGTTCGTCCGTCTCGTCGAGCGTGACGGTCGTGGTATCCGCGACCTCGTCGAAGACGGCCACGTCAGGACCGCAGCCAAGAGGACCGAGCATGGTCTGTGGTCCTCCTGGGACGCGGCGGTTCATGATCATGATGCGAACCTCGGTCCTCATGTCGTGCCTCGATGTCCCATGTCACTTTCCGAAGTACGGCTTGATCGCGTCGAGCCAGTGGGGATGATCCGCATATGCCTTCTCGTATAACTTCCACAAGTCGAGCTTGTCGCGGACGCTCGATCTATTCGCGGCGAAGAACTTGTTGAACCGACGGTGCTCCGCCACCGTCAAGAGCACCGACGGTATCTTGTCAAGCTCTTTCGTGATCCCCAGGTCCCGCGCCATCGCCTTCTCAAGGATGTGGTGCGCCTCGTACCTCCCCTTCATGCCATCCGTGAACTTGCTCAGCACCTCGTACGGGGCGATGGTCTGGTTTTGCGCGAGCGCACTCGTAATCTCCTCCCCGTACTGCTTCGCCAGGAGCTCCGCCGTCTCCTTGGTCAGCTCCTCGGCCCCCTCGATGATGAGCGGCGCCTTCTTCGCGCAAGCCTCCTCCAGCTTCTTGGCGAACTTCTCCGCCTGCCCGACGAGCACCCCCGAGGCGACCTGCGCAATCGCCGCCGCGGCCTGGACGATGGCGCTGTCGACGCCGTCCTCGCTGCTGCCGCCGATGATACCGAACCGCTTGCCGTCCTTGCGCGCGAGGTCGTGATTGAACTCGCCATTCAGCATCGCGGAGGCGATCGAGAGCTCGCGGACCATCCGTTCGAGGGGCGTCAGCGCCTTTTGTTTGCCTGTCCCATCGCCCGCGTCTCCGCCCTTGCAGCCCTCCTTCGTCTGCTTGCAGGAGACCACGCTCACGAGCGGTCGCCCCTGCCGATGCTGGATCTCCGGCAATGCGCCGCCGCGATCCACGAGCGCGCATTGCTCGTCCACGCATCTCGGCGGACGCACCTCGTCCCGCGAGGGCAAGACGCCTTCCTTGCTCAGGATCCCCGATTCCCGCGGCAACTGCGGCTCCTTCGACAGCACGCCCTGCGGCGGCGGTGGTCGCCTCGCCTCCTCCGGCGGTTCCTCGCTCCTGACGCGATACTTCTCGACGCGCTCCTCGATGCTGGCGGAATCGTCCCCGCTGCCGTGACCGCCACCGTCACCGCCTCCGTTTTCGTCCTCCGCTTTTTTCTTTGAAGCGGATGGCATCTCAGGCGCCGGGGCGGACGGCGGCGCTGGTTTGGGCCTGGGCGGCGGCGGCGGCTCGCAAGCCAATGCCTTGTCTTGGAACTTCATCGGCATCAAGCCCCGGTTCTTCAGGTCCGCCCGTGGATCGAACACGAAAAGCGGCAAAACGTCGTGGCAGGCGACGAGCTGCCGAGCCGCTGGGCCGAATGCGGGATGACCCGAGAAATCGTACGTCCACTCGTTGTGCATCGGGCCGTGCGGGTGCGCGCAGATGCCGATGTATCGGATGGGCGTCTTGCGCTTGCATTCTTGCCCATACGCAGGCGACGTGAGCACGACGAGAAGAAGCAGCGACAAGCACCCGGCGAAGACACGGCGAAGCATGGGCGGCCCCCTCGGTCATCGCAGCCCCTCCCTCCGCGGCGGTGAGCGAGCCTGCGGTCTTCCTGGGGATCATTGTCCATCAGGACGGAGGAACGGAGCAAGGAGGAACATCGCTTCGGTGGGAGCGCGCTCGGGACTCGCCCCTCTCCCGGGACGGGAACGGTGTGGAGAGGGAGGGTTGGGGTGGGTGAGGCCCGTGCCTGTGGAACATTCTCTGAAACGTTCCCACTGCACACTTCCGCCGCCCGCTTCCAGCCACATGAAATCACCTGGAGGTGAACGGCGATATGCAAAGGCAACACGAAAAAAGCGGCATGCTCCGGCGTGCCATGGTGGGCGCTTTCTCCCTGGCGATCCCGACAATCCCGACCGTCGTGATGGCCGGCGACGCCCAGCCCGCGGCCCAGACCTCGCGCGTGCAGGTGACGGCGAATGCTGCCCAGCCCAAACCCGCGCCCCTCGCGAATCCGCGTGCTCTCGGCGGATTCGTCTTCCAGCCGCCCACCACGCTCGAGAGCCCCTTCATCACGAACCACGTTCGTATCGAGACCGGCGCGGGTTTGCTCATGCAAAACGCGGTCAAGCCGGAGATCGCGACCCCCGGCGCGCCCGCCACGTACGACCTGCGCCTCGGCGCCCTCCAGCAGCGCGTGAACGTGGGGGTCGCCTTGACGCCCGACCTGAGCCTCGGCTTCGACGGCGGCGTCATGGGGTATGCCGGCACCAATGCGCAGAGCGCCCTCCAGGTCGGCAGCGGCGTGGGCGTCGAGGCGCGCCCGGCGCTCAAGATCGCGCTCGTCAATGACCAGGACGCCGGGTTCGCCATGAGCGTGCGCGCTTATGGCACCGCGATGCGCGCCATGGGCGTGCGCCCCGCCGCCACCGACAAACGCGTCGTCACGACACAACAGACGAGCCAGACGAGCAAGCCGCGGGCCGTGGGGGCCGCCGCGGGGTCGAACGTCGACGTGAGCGCGCTCGGCGGCGGCGTGTCGCTCAGCGCCGCCAAGAACATCGGCAGATTCGTCGGCGTGCAGATGGAGCTCGGCGGCGAGGTCTCGCGTGTCATGAGCGGACATGCCACACAGACCCGCGCCTCCGCGTATCCGCACACCGTTTATGCGGGCACGGCGGCTTCGGTGGATCTCTCGCCGATCGCGCCCGTGGGCGCCATGGTCGAATATCGCATCGACCACAGCATGATCTCCACGGATTCGACCTCGAACGCCGCAGCCTCGATGGGGGACGTGGCGCGCGCGAACATGCATCGCGTGTCGGCCGGCGTGTATTACACGGCCCGGCAGAACCTCGTGCTCGGCGCCGTGGGCACCTACGGCCTCGCGCAAGGGCACGTGCCGGGCCCGTCCGCCACGAGCGGGCAGGCGCAGTTCGCCGGCGGTCGTTTCACCGTGGGTTATTTCTTCTAGCCGCCCTCCCATCCAGCTCCCGCGTACGTTTGCGCTCGTATTGGCGTTTGCGCTTTCGCCCACGCTCTCTCCGTCTCCTCGACCCGCCTCCGCCCCCTTGAAACCCCGCGCGGACCGAGCGACCATCACCTCGGAGAAAGGGGGACCGCCGCGTGTCCACCGACGATTTCGCCTTCGCGTGCGAATCCATTCCTGGCGACGGGCCTTTCGGGGCGTGGGGGGCGCTCCGGGTCGTGCGTTTTCGCGGCCGGGAGGCGCTCTCCGAGCCGTATCGGTACGAGATCACCCTGCTCGCGAAGGCCGGCGCGCCGGACGTCGATCCACGCGATCTCGTCGGCAAACGCGCCACGTTACGCGTCGCCACCCTCTCGAATCCTCCCTTCAAGGTCGTGCACGGCATCGTCCGGGAGGCGTCCGAGCTCGCCGACCTGCCCGAGGGCGCGCTCCTCCGCGTGATCCTCGATCCCCCCTGGGCCCGCGCGTCGCACCGCACCCGCTCGCGCATCTTCCTCGACAAGAGCCTGCGCCGCATCCTCGAGGCCGTCCTCTCGGGGGATCCGCTCATGGAGCACCGGAGCGCCGCCGAGGTCGAGGAGGACGACGGCGCGCCGAGCTTCTCGCCCGCGCAGGAGCTCTTCACCTTCCGCGTGCAGGACACCTCGCGGCTCGACGATCCACGCGCGCGGCCGTTCGTCGTGCAGTACGAGGAGAGTGATTTCGTGTTCGTCTCGCGCCTGCTCGAGGAGGAGGGCATCAGCTACCACTTCGAGAACGGACGGGAGTCGTGCCTGCTCGTCTTGACGGATCACGACGGCGGCCGGCCGCGGCTCGAGCCCGCGGAGCTCGGCGCGCAGATCCCCGGCCGCGCCGTGAGCCACCTGGCGCTCGGGGCGCGGCTCCGGCCGACGCGGGTCGTGCTCGATGATCACGACTGGCGAAAGCCGACGCTCGACATCCAGGCGAAGGCCGGCAGCGGCGAGCTCGCCGAGTACCATTATCCCGCGGCGTACGCGGACGCCCCCGACAAGGGCGCGCCGCTCGCGTCCGCGCGGCTCGATCGGTATCACGTGGAGGCGCGTTACGCGGCCGGCGCGGGCTCGGCGCGGGTGCTCTCGGCCGGGTCGATCTTCGAGCTCGTCACCGAGGAGCCGGGGCACGAGGGCGAGTACGTCGTCACGCGCCTTGACGTGCGCGGTGCGCAGCAGGGCGTGCTCGCGCAGCCCTCGGCGGAGGACTCGATCCCCTGGGAGGCGCGCTTCGAGCTCGCGCGGCGGGGCGTGGGCAACGCCGTCGAGGCTTCGCGGTTCCGCCCGGCGCTTCGCACGCCGAAGCCGCGGATTCGTGGGGTGCAGACGGCGGTCGTGACGGCCGATCCCGGCGCGAGCGGGGCCGAGGTGAACGTGGGCGGCCCGGACGGGCTCGCCGTCGGTTGCGTGCGGCTGCGGTTTCACTGGGACACGGAGGCGGCGCGGCTCGCGAAGGAGCCCGCGAGTCGATGGGTGCGCGTGAGCCAGATCTTCGCCGGCGCCGGGGAAGGGGCCGTGTTCCATCCACGCGTCGGGGACGAGGTGATCGTCGACTTCGAAGAGGGCGACCCCGACAGGCCCGTCGTCGTCGGCCGCGTCTACAACGGCGCGAACCTGCCCGCGCGAGGCGGAGCACACGAGAGCTCGATCAAGTCGCTCTCGACGCCCGGCGGCGGCACGTACAACGAGATCATGTTCGGCGACGCGGCAGGCGGCGAGCTTTTGCACTACTTCGCCGGCAAGGATCAGACGACGGACGTCGCGAACTTCCGGCGCGAGAGCGTGGCGTCGAACGCGAAGATGACCGTCGGCGGCGACAACACCGAGACGATCGGCGCGAACCGCACGGAGAGCGTCGGCGCGAACGACACGCTGACGATCGGCGGCAACCAGACGATCACGATCGGCGGCGACGCGGTCACGATCATCGGCGGCAACCACACGCACACCGTGGGCGCGAACGAGCTGAACATGGTCGGCGGATCGCAGACGATCGGCGTCGGCGGGAGCGTGACCGAGGAGGTCGGCGGCGCGGTCGACGAGACGTACGGAGCTTCGCGCGACTCGACCGTGGGCGGCGCGGTGACGGAGAGCTTCGGCGCGATGATGAAGGTCACGGTGAGCGGGGACGTGACCGAGAGCGCGGCCTCGCACGCGCTGACGGTGAGCGCCGCGCGGCTGATGATGATCGGCGGCAACTACAAGACCGTGGTGACGGGCAGCGTCACGACGCAGGTGGGCGCGGTCGAGATCGAGGCGAGCGGCGGGCCGCAGACGATGGAGGTCGGGGGATCGATCACGCGAAATGGCCCGCTGCACCTCACGGCTTCGGCGTTCGAGGACGACATCAAGAGCGCGAAGCTCGACGCGCAGGGCTCGTCGATGTCCATCAACGTGATCACGCTGGAGGCCATCGGGATGACCCGCGACGTGACGGGGATCGGCAAGTCGTCGAGCGGCGCGGAGCCGAGCGCGTACGGCTTCGAGAAGCGGATGTGCGGCGGGATCCTCAAGGTCGCCGCCGTCGGGCTCGTGGCGTCGGGCGTGGACCACCAGGGCGGCGGGCCGAACGTCGAGGCCTGAGAGCAAGAGGAACCCATGCCGAGCTTGGACTACACGTTCGCTTGTGAAGAGGTCTCCGGGGCCGACCCCTGGGCCTCGCTCCGGGTCGCGCGGCTCCGCGGCGTCGAGGCGATCTCGTCGCTGTATCGGTACGAGATCCTGCTGCTCGATCCGGCCGGGACGACGGCCGTCGAGGCGCTCGTGGGCAAACGCGCGACGCTGCGGATCACGACGCTCTCGGCCCCGCTGTACAGGAGCGTGCACGGGATCGTCGTGGAGGCCGAGGAGATCGCGCGGCTGCCGGAGGGGCGCACGTTACGCGTGGTGCTCGCGCCGCCGTTCGCGCGCGCCACGCACCGGAGGCGGTGCCGGATCTTCCTCGACAAGACGCTGCGCGAGATCGTCACGGCCGTGTTGCTCGGGGATCCGCTCGTGCACGAGGCCGGCGCCGAGGCGCCCGCGCCGGATCTCGGCGACGCCGGGTATACGCCGGCGAAGGAGGCGTTCGCGTGGCGCGTGGAGGACACGTCGCGGCTCGACAGCCGGCGCGTGCGGCCCTTCGTCGTGCAGTACAACGAGAGCGACTTCGCGTTCGTCTCGCGGCTGCTCGAGGAGGAGGGGATCAGCTACCACGTCGAGAACGGCGCGGAGACGAGCCTGCTCGTGTTGACGGACAGCGACGCGGGGCGGCCGCGGCTCGCGCCGGATCTCGTGGGCATCGGGATCGACGGGCGCGAGGTGCGTGGGTTCTTCGCGGGCGGCAAGCTGCGGCCCGGGGCCGTCTCGCTCGGGGAGTACAACTGGAAGCAGCCCGGCCTCGACATGGCGGCGCGGGCGGGCGAGAAGGGCGCGGATCTCTTCGAGGTGCTGTATCCGGGCGGGTTCCCGGACGAGGCGAGCCAGGGCCAGCCGCTCGCGAAGGCGCGGCTCGAGCGGCACAGGACGGAGGCGCGGTTCGCGCGGGGCGAGGGGCACCTGCGGGTCCTCGGCGCGGGGACGATCTTCAAGCTCGAGCACAAGAAGCCGCGGCTCGAGGGCGAGTACCTCGTGACGTCGCTGGAGGTCGTGGCCGAGCAAGCGGGCGTGCTCGCGAGCGGCGGGGACGGCGGCACGAGCGAGCCGTTTTTCGTGCGGTTCGGCTGCGCGCGAAGGGGGCAGGGGACAGCGGTCGAGGCGAGCGGGTTCCGCCCGCCGCGTGTCACGCCGAGGCCGCGGATCGTCGGGACACAAACGGCCACCGTGACCGCGGAGCCCTCGTCGCCGGGCGCGGAGATCCACATCGGCGGGCCGCCGGGCGCGCAGATCGGCTGCGTGCGGCTCCGGTTCCACTGGGACACGGACGCGGCGCGGCTCGCGAAGGAGCCTTCGAGCGCCTGGGTGCGGGTGAGCGAGCCCTTCGCGGGCAGCGGCATGGGCGGCGTGTGGCACCCGCGCGTGGGCACGGAGGTGATCGTCGATTTCGAGGAGGGGGATCCCGATCGTCCGCTCGTCGTCGGCCGCGTCTACAACGGCAAGAACCGGCCCTACCACGGCGGCGCGCCCAGCATCAGCACGCTGAAGTCGAACGCGAGCCCCGGCGGGGCCGTGCACAACGAGATCACGTTCGACGACACGGCAGGCGCCGAGCGCATCTACACGAACGCCGGCAAGGACATGGAGACCGACGTCGGCAACGAGCGCCTGGAGACGGTGGGTTCGAACAGCGCGATGACGGTCGGCGCGAACGACACGGAGACGATCGGCGCGAGCTCGGCGGTGACGATCGGCGGCGACGAGACGGTCACGGTGGGCGGCAACGACACGGCCCTCGTCGGGGGCAACGTGACGACGACGATCGGCGCGAACTCGGCGACGATCATCGGGGGCAACGAGGCGCACTTCGTCGGCGCCGATCAGTCGATCTCGATCGCCGGGGCGCACACCGAGCTCGTCGGCGGCAGCGTGACCGAGGAGATCGGCGGCTCGCTCACGACGAGCGTCGCCGCGAACGAGACCGAGACCGTGGGCGGCGACCGGACGACGACGATCACCGGCGCGCACACGCAAGGCTTCGGGGCGGCGCACCTGAAGATGGTCGGGGGCAACCGCGAGCTCTCGTGCGCGAGCCTCGACACGACGGTCTCCGCGGCGTCGATCCGCATCGTGGCGGGCTCGGTCACCACGAAGATCGCGGGCAGCCACACGCTCGACACGGGCGGCGGCGCGATCTACCTCGCGCCTCGGTACAAGGCGCTCGATTCGAACCGGAGCGACGTCGACGTCGCGAAGTACACGATCACGGGCCTCGACGTGACGATCGGCGGGATCGCGCTCAGCGCGACGGGGTACTCGTCGTCGACGATGGGCGTGAGCGCCGCGGCGGCCGGGCTCAACCTGGAGCTCGTCGGCGCGGACGTGGACGCGTTTGGCCTGCTCACGCGGGTCGACGGGGGGCACATGCAGAACAACGGGGTCAAGACCCGGGTCGGGCTCATCATCAAGCTTTGAGGGCGCTCGCGCTGGCACGAGGAGACCGATGAACACCGACGATTTCGTGTTTGCGTGGGAGGACGAGGCCGAGCCCTTGCGGGTCGCGCGCTTCGAGGGCGAGGAGGGGATGAGCCGCCTCTTCCGGTACGAGCTCTTGCTCCTCGCGAAGGCGGCCGATCTCGATCCCGAAGCCATGCTGGGCAAGCGTGCGAGCCTCTGGATCACGACGCTCTCGGCGCCCGCGTGGAAGGTCGTGCACGGCGTCGTCACCGAGGCCGAGGACGTCACGAGCGTGCCCGAGGGATCGGTGTACCGCGTGGTGCTCGAGCCGCTGCTCGCGCGCGCGCGTTACCGCACGCGGAGCCGCGTCTTCGTCGACAAGACGTTGCGGCAGATCCTCGAGAGCGTGCTTCGCGACGACGCGGGGATGACGCTCACGAAGGGCGCGTTGCTCGATCCGCCGGTCGGCCCGCCCTCGTTCACGGCCGCGGCGGCGCGCTTCACCTGGCGCATCAAGGGCAGCCGGCTCGACGACCCGAGGGCACGGCCGTACGTGGTCCAGTACAACGAGAGCGACCTCGATTTCGTGGCGCGGCTGCTCGAAGAGGAGGGGATCGGCTACCACTTCGAGCACACGGACGACGCGAGCCTGCTCGTGCTCTCGGACAAGGATTTTGGCCGCCCGCGCGTGCCGGGCGACGACGTGTTTGGTCCGGGCAAACCGGGCCGCGGGATCGGCACGTTCCGCCTCGGCGCGCGGCTGCGCGAGGCGAGGGTGCACCTCGGCGCGTACAACTGGGAGAAACCCGCGCTCGACGTGGACGCGGAGGCGCTCTCCGGCGCGTCGGATCTCTCCGCGTACGCCTTCCACGGCGGCTCCTTCGAGAGCGCCGAGCTCGGGCAGCCCCTCGCGGAGGCGCGGCTCGACGAGCTGCACACCGAGGCCTCGTACGCCGTCGGCGAGGGGGTGACGCGTGTGCTCTCCGCGGGATCGATCTTCACGCTGGAGCACCCGAAGGCCCGCTACGAAGGCGAGTACCTCGTCACGCGTTTGCGCGCCGTCGGCGAGCAGCAAGGCGTGCTCTCGGTCGACGCGGGCGACGCCCAGGCGGAGCCGTTCCACGTCGAGATCGAGTGCGCTTGCCGCGGCCGCGGGAGCGACGTCGCGGAGAGCCGGTATCGCCCGGCGCGGAGGACGCAGAAGCCGCGGATCGTCGGCGCGCAGACCGCGTTCGTGACCGCGGAGCCGAGCGCGCGTGGGTCCGAGGTGAACCTCGGCGGGCCGAGCGCGCTCGGCTGCGTGCGCGTCCGGTTTCACTGGGACACCGACGAGAAGCGGCTCGCCAAGGAGCCTTCGAGCAAGTGGGTCCGCGTGAGCGAGCCTTTTGCGCGTGGTGGTCAGGGCGGCATCTGGCACCCGCGCGTCGGGTGCGAGGTGATCGTCGAGTTCGAGGACGGTGATCCCGACAGGCCCTTCGTCACGGGCCGCGTCTACAACGGCAAGAACCGCCCCGCGCAGACGAACCCGACGCACAGTACGATGTGGTCGCTCTCGACGCCCGGCGGCGGCGTGCGCAACGAGATCTCGTTCGAGGACACGGCCGGCAGCGAGCGCATCTACACGAACGCCGGCAAGGACATGGTCACGAACGTCGGCAGCGAGCGCGTGGAGAACGTCGGCGCCGACGCGCTCATGACGGTGGGGGCGAGCAACACCGAGGAGATCGGCGGCAACCAGACGATCCAGATCGGCGCGAACGACACGCTCTCCGTCGGGGCCAACCAGACGGAGACCATCGGCGCGAACCAGGTCCGCATGATCGGCGGCAGCCGGCTCATGATCATCGGCGGCAACGAGGCGCGAGAGACCGGCGCGAGCCACGCGAACATCGTCGGCGGCGCGCTGAAGGAGAACGTCGCCGGCGACGTGGGCGAGACGTACGGCGCGACGCGGACGACGAGCATCGCGGCTTCCTTCACGGAGACGTACGGCGCGACGCGGGATCAGACCGTCGGGGCGATCGTCCTGCAGGACTACGGCGGCAACCAGACGACGAACATCGGAGGCGCGCGGACGATCCACGCCGGCGCGGTGCTCGGCGCGCTCGTCGGCGGCAACCACGACACGGAGATCGGCGGCTCGGAGACGGTGAACGTCGGCGCGGCGACGATCCACGTGGCAGCGGGCCCGATCACGCACCAGGCGTCGAGCCTCGACATCAACATGCTGCTCAAGCTGCACCTCGTCGGGGTGAAGCTGAACATGTTCGTGGTCAAACTTGCGGCGACGGGCAAGTCCTCGAGTTATGGCGCGCTCACGGCCTCGGCGAAGGGCACGGCCATCTCGTTCACGGGTTTGAACCTGCGCAAGACGGGCCTCAAGTCCACGGCCGCGGGCGCGAAGCTCGACGAGGACGGGGTGAAGTTCGTGGGCATCGGCGTCCTCATCCACCCCTCGGGCGTGCATACGTTCACGTGACGGCACCTTGAAGACCATCAAGCCCATGAAGCTCGGCGTCCTCACGCGGACGTTCGAGCTCGATCACAAGCACTACTTCGTGCCGACGGTCTTCGTCTTCTGCGACCTCGGAAAGGCGCCGAGCCTGCTCTCCGAGGTCGAGATGTGGCGCCTCGCGGCCGCGGAGCTCGGCAAGGAGGCGGTGATCGACGAGTGTATGCCCAAGCAACGCGGCGAGGTGCTCGTGCACGGCCGTTGCTTCACGGCGAACCGTGTCCCGAGGCCCGCGGCGTCCGTGCGCGTGAAGGTCGGCCCCGTCGACAAGACGCTCTACGTCATCGGCGATCGGGTCTTCCGCCGCGACGGCACGCCGAGTGATCCCGAGCTCTTCACCGAGATGCCCATCCGCTACACGCACGCGTTCGGCGGCGAGGGGTTCCCGCAGAACCCCATCGGCGTGGGGTTCGCCCCGATCAAGGTCGACGGGCGCGTGCTGCACCGCTTGCCGAACATCGAGCTGCCGGACAGGCTCATCAAGAGCACGTCCGACAGGCCGCCGCCCGCGGGCTTCGGGCCCTACGATCTGCTCTGGGCCCAGCGGTGGCCGAAGATCGGCACCTACGACACGAAGTGGATGCGCGAGGATCTGCCGGGCCTGGCGAAGGACATGGACCTCTCCATGTGGAGCGCCGCGCCGAACGATCAGCAGCTCCCGGCCGGCTTCTTCGAGGGCGTCGAGGAGATCCTCGTCGAGAACATGCACCCCGACAAACCTCGGATCGAGGGGCGCTTGCCGGGCGTCGTCGGCCGATGTTTCGTCACGCAGCGGACGGCCGAGGGCGACGTGTTCCGCGAGATCCCGCTGCACCTCGACACGGTGCAGATCTTCCCGCACCACGAGCGCGTGGCGCTCTCGTTCCGCGGGCTCTGGGCCGTCGCCGAGGACGACGCGGACGACATCGTCCACCTGCTCGTCGCCGCCGACGATCAAGCGTCGAAGCGGCCCCTCGAGCATTACCGCGCCGTGCTCGAGCGCAGGCTCGATCCGAAGCGCGAGGCCTCCGAGGTCTTCCGCGACGGCGACCTCCTGCCGCCCGACGGGGGCGGCAAGGTCTCGGGGGGCGGGGACATCGACGCGATGTTCGAGCTCACGCGCTCGGAGAACCTGTTGCAGAAGAACCTCGCGGAGCGCGCGCGTCGCGAGGCCGAGCGGACACGCGCGGAGATCCTGGCGGCGGGCGGAGATCCGGACCTCGTGCCGGTCGCTCCGGGGCCGAAGCCCGTGGAGGGGCCCTCGTTCGCGGATCTGCCGGACTTCGTGGAGCGCTCGGAGCGCGAGCTCGCGGAGGCGCAACGCACGATGGACGAGGCGCAGGAGATGACGCTCGCCGATACGCGGAAGCGTTACGCCGCGGCGGGGATCAACTACGACGCCGAGGTCCGCAGGATGAAGAAGGAGGCCGCCGGGCCGCCGAAGTTCTCCGCGGACAAGGAGCTCGAGCGGCTGCGCGACATCCAGACGCTCTGCCAGAACGCGAACGTGTCGACGCCCGATCTCGACGCGACGCTCTCCGATCCGGCGACCGAGGAGAAGCTGCGCAGGGCCGAGGAGGAGGCCCGGAACGCGTATCGCGACGGCGCGCACCTCGCCGAGTTCCGCCCCGATCGCCTCGAAGAGCCCGCGCGCAGCGAGCTCCGAAAGCGCGTCGCGGCTGCGCATGCGGAGGGCCGGAGCCTCGCGCGGATCGATCTCTCGGGCGCGGATCTCTCCGAGATGGATCTCGTGGGCGTGGACCTCTCGGAGGCGTTCCTCGAGAACGGAAACCTCTCCGGGGCGAACCTGCGCGGCGCGAAGCTCTCGCGCGTGGTGCTCGCGGGCGCCGATCTCTCGGGCGCCGATTTCACGGGCGCCGATCTCGCGGAGGCGAACCTCGGCGCCTCGAACGCGAGGAGCACGAAGCTCGACGACGTCGATCTTCGCGGCGCGATCCTCGCCAAGGCCGATCTCACGGGCGCGTCGCTGCGAAACGTCGTCTTCGAGCTCGCCGACCTCTCCGACGTCCTGCTCGACGGCGCGAACCTCTCGGGGGCTCGGTTCGATAAGTGCATCCTGAAGGGGAACCTGCTGCGCGGCTGCGATCTGCGAGAGTCGACGTTCGTGCACGCGATGCTGGTCGAGGTCGACCTGCGCAACGCGAACTTCGCGAACGCGACGCTCGAGCACGCCTCGCTCGTCCGGTGCACGCTCGACGGCGCGTCGTTCCTGAAGGCGAACCTCGGCGGGATGCGGCTCGCCGAGCCGTGCTCGTTCATCGGCGCCGACTTCACGGGCGCGACGATGGCCGCGGCGACGCTGCGCGAGGCCGACTTCAGCCACGCGGATTTCAGCGGCGCGACGCTCTCCGCCTCGGACCTCTCGAAGTGCGTCTTGCGGGAAGCCAAGCTCTACCGCGCCGTCGCCAAGAACGCCCTGTTCATGCGCGCGGATCTCACGGGCGCGAGCCTCGTCGCGGCGGACCTCGAGGGCGCGATCTTCCTCAAGGCGAAGCTCGGACGCGCCGATTTCAAGGGCGCGAACCTCTTCCGCGCCGACCTCCTGCGCGCCGTCGGTGACGACAAGACGAGCTTCTTCGACGCGCTCGTCACGCAGGTCCGCGTGTCGCCGAAGGGCGTGGATCCGAGCGCGCAGAAGGCCGCGGTCAAGCCGGGAAGCAAGGAGAGCCGTGGATAAGACCGAGCTCGTGCAGAGGGTCAAGGGCGGGGAGATCCTCTCGGGGATCGACCTCTCGGGCCTCGATCTCGCCGGCGCCGATCTCTCCGGCGGCATCTTCGAAAAGGTCTCGTTCCGCGGGGCGAACCTCGGCGGCTGCCTGTTCAAGGAGAGCGTGCTCAGCGAGTGCGACTTCGACGGCGCCCGCATGAACGAGGCGAACCTGCGCCACGCCGTGTGGAACCGCTCGACGTTGCGCGGGGCCGATCTGCGCGGCGGGAACATGCCCGTCGTGAAGTTTTACCAGTGTGATCTCACGGAGGCGCGGCTGTCGGGCTCCGACCTCGTGATCTCGGGCTTCGCGCAGAGTGATCTCTCGCGCGCCGATCTCTCGGGGTGCAACCTCGATCGCGCCGGGTTCGTCGAGTGCACGGTGACGGGCATGATCCTCGCGCGGGCGTGCCTCAAGCAGACGACGCTCTACAAGGCCGATCTCACCGAGACCAACTTCAGCGAGGCGCGCTTCGACAACACGCTCTTCATCGGCGCCAGGCTCCGGGGCGTGAACTTCGCCGGGATGGACCTGACGCTCTCGCAGTTCATCGACGCCGACGTCGAGGGCGCCTCCTTCGAGCGGGCGATCGTGCGTCAGTGCAACTTCATGCGGGCGAACCTCGTGGAGGCGCGCTTCGACGGCGCGGAGGCGCAGCAGGCCGTCTTCGTGGAGGCGAAGATGGCGCGGGCGACCTTCACGAAGGCATGCCTCACGCGAGCGCTCTTCGCCGACGCGAAGTTGCCCCTCGCCGATCTCTCGGGCGCGCGCGTGGACGAGGCCATCTTCCACCGCGCCGCGTGCGAGGGGGCGCGGCTCGTGGACTGCGACCTGACCTACGCCGACTTCACGCACGCCGACGTCTCGGCGGCCGACTTCAAGGGCGCCAAGGTCTTCCGGACGCGTTTCCACCGCGTCAAAGACAAGGATACGATCTGGTGCAGCCGCGCCGCCGCCCTCGGCGACGAGGCCGACGTGAGCACGTCCGAGGACTGGAACCCGCCGTATTGACCTTCGATCAGGAGAGACGCATGCACGCTGCCGCACGGAAGTTGAATCGCGAGCTCACGACGGTCGACGAGGGGACGGTCGTCGACGTGAAGGACGGGGTCTTCACGGTGAGGGTGGGTGACTTCGATTGTTCGGCCCGACGCGCGAAGAGCTGCCTCGTCGCGCCCGCGCCGGGCGACGTCGTGCTCTGCTCGTTCGGGCCCCAGGGGCGTTGCTTCGTGCTCGCCGTGCTCGAAGGCGCCGAGGGCGAGACGAAGACGAGGCTCGAGGTCGAGGGGGATCTCGACGTCGTCGTGGGCTCGGGCAAGCTCGGCCTGCGCGGCGCCAAGGGCGTGAGCGTGGCGTCGGGCGACGAGCTCAGCCTCGTCGGTCGGGCGCTCTCGGTGAGCGCGCTCGAGGGCAAGCTCTTCGTGCAGAAGCTCGCCTACCTCGGCGATCGCCTCAAGGCCGAGGTCGAGGCGATCAAGACCGTCGGCGCCACGCGCGAGTCGATCTTCGAGCGCGTCTCCGAGCGCGTGAAGCGGTCGTTCCGCACGGTCGAGGACATCGATCAGCTCAAGGCGAACAAGGTCGACTACGCGGCCGAGACGACGCTGGCGATGCGCGCGGAGCACGCGGTCTTGCACGCCGAGGAGCTCATCAAGGTCGACGGCAAGCAGATCCAGCTCGGCTAGGAGGCACGGAGATGTTCGCGAATTCGCAGATGGGTGGGCTCAACCTGGGCTTCCCGGACGTGTGCCTCACCCCGATACCGCCCGCGCCCGCGCCGATCCCGATCCCGTACCCGAACCTCTCCATCGGCCCGCTCGGGATCCCGTTCGTGCCCGTCGTGCTTTACGGAGGCACGCCCGCGCACAACCTCGCGACGATGATCCCGATCAGCCTCGGCGACAACCCGGGCATCGCGACGGGCGTGGCGAGCGGGACCGTGATGGGCCCGACGCGTAGCCTCACGGCCGCGTTCTCGGTGCTCGTGGGTGGCCTGCCGGGCACGCGCCTGACGAGCGTGAACATCCACAACAGCACGAACGCGCCGGGCATGCGTATCGTCCCGAGCCAGGTGCGCGTCCTGCTCCTGGCGCCCTGAGGCATGGGCTCGATGGACGTCGTCTCGGCGTGCCCGCTTCGTGTCGGCTCGATCGTCTGGCAGCCGCGGGAGGGCGCGTACGTGCTCACGGTCGTCTGCAAGGCGACCTTCGCCCTCGCGCCCGAGCTCTCGGTCCTCGCCGAGGAGCAGGACGATCCGAACGAGCACGACGAATACTGGGACGACGACGAGCGGCGCAGCCTGAGCGCGGCGAGTGATCTCGCCCCGTTCAAGCGAGGCGCGGACATCCTGCTCGTCGGCCACGCGTACGCGCCCCACGCCGCGCTGAGCGGGCCTTTTTTCGCGCGGCTCGTGGTCGGCGACGTGCTCGACAAGACGATCGAGGTGCACGGCGAGCGCGCGTGGACCGCAGACGGGCGCTTGATCGAGGAGCCTCCGTCCGGCCGTATCGCGCTGCGGTGGGAGCGGGCCGCGGGTGGGCCGGGGACGACGAACCCGGTCGGCGTGCCGCCGAACACGCCGCTCGATGCGCGCAACCTCCGGCGCGTGCCCAACTTCGGGCCGCCGGGCCTCCGCCTCGCGAGGCCCTCGGACGTGATCCCGCCGGTCGGCTTCGGGCCGATCGCGCCGACGTGGCCCGATCGAAGCGACAAACTCCCGCGACACGCTTCGGGCTGGGATCACCACCGGCTCGGGGACGGACCCTTGCCTGCGGGGATCGACGCGTCGTTCTTCAACACGGCGCCGTTCGATCAGCGCGTCGCGGAGATCCGCGGGGACGAGCCCATCTCGCTGACGAACCTCCACCCGCACGCGCCGCACCTCTCGACGCGCTTGCAGCTCGTGAAGCCACGCGCGCTCGTGCAGAAGAGCGGCGCGCCCGCGGAGCTGAGCTTCCGGTGCGATACGCTCCTCCTCGACACGAACCGGGGCATCGGCTCGCTCACGTGGCGGGGCACGCTGGCGCTCGCGTCGCCGATGGAGGACGTGTGCGTCGTGGTGACGACGGAGGAGAGCGATCGGCGGCTCTCGGGCGCCGGCCAGCCGGGGACGGTCCAGCTCGACTGGCGTTCGAGCCAGCAAGCCGCGGGGTCTCCTGCTTTGCCGTTCACGCCCGGGGAGCTCGCGGGTGACCTCTCGATCGAGGAGACCACGAGCCTGTCGGCCGAGCCTCCGCGGGTCGATCCCGGGGCGGCGTTGCCCTTCATCAAGCCCAAGCTGTCCTTCGAGCCGCCGCCCGCGCCGCCGCCCGCGCCGCCGCCGCGGCCCCCGTCCTCCGTGCCGCCGCCCCCGCCCGACCTGGCCTCGCCGGGCCTGCCGGCGGCTCCGCCCATGATCGGGCCCCTCGCCGCGCTCCGCGCCCCCGCGCCGCCCGACGCCGCCCCTCCCTCCGCGCCGCCGCCCTCCGCGCCTGCCGAGGCCGCGCCTGCGCCTGCGCCTTTGCCCGACGTCGACCCGGCGGCCCTCTCGATCGAGCAGTTCGCCGCCATTTCGGCCGAAATCGCCGAGCAACACGAGGCCCGCGCCGACATCCTCCGGCGGCGCGAATGGTCGGAGGGGACGTTCGCGGCGGCCGAGCGTCGATTCTCGCGCGAGCTCGCGGACGAAGCGTCCCGCGGGGAGCATGACGCGCGGGCCAGGTACGACCGCGCCTACGTCGCCGCCGTGGAGGGCTTCCGGGGGCCGATCGAGCCCGGCGAATATGCGCGGATCGTCGCGTCCCTCGTGAAGGGACAAGCCAACGCCGTGCTCGACGAGCTCCACATCCAGAGGCCGGCGCTCATGCCCATCCTGCGTTCATGGACGAAAAACGTCGCCGGCGACAAAGGCGCGGCCGGTGGGGCCCTCGCGGCGCTCGACGCATTCCGCGCGAACAAGCGTGGCTGACGTCACTTTTTATCTGCCGCTTCGCCGCCCGCGAACCGCAACACGCGCCCTCCGCGCCCCGGCGTCGCCTTCCCGCCCTCGCGCTCGACGACGCCCCCGACCACCACGAAGCGCATCCCCGCCGCCAGCCGATGCGGCGCCGTGAAGCTCGCGCGCTCGTGGATCTCCTCCGGGGCGAACACCAGGAGGTCCGCCCCGCACCCTTCGCGGAGGCACCCCCGCTCCCCTTCGAGCCCGAGCGTCCGCGCCGGCAAATCCGACATCTTCCGCACCGCCTCCTCCAGCGAGACGAGCTTTCGTTTCTCGACGAGCTCCTCGATCACCCGCGCGAACGCCCCGAACCCGCGCGGATGCCGCCCGCCGCCTCCGCCGTCGGTCCCGACCATGACGAAGGCATCCTGAAAGAGGCGCGCGACCACCGCCTCGTCCATCACGAAATACGCAGCCTCCGCGCCGTTTGGCCCCACGTCGATGAGCACGTCCTCGAAGGGCACGCGCCGCGACGCGGCGACCTCGGCGAGTGTTCGTCCTGCAAACCCACCCGTCCCGAAGAGCACCGCCCCGGGGCCATTCCGTTTCTCGACGCGGGCCCGCAAGAAGGCCGCGAGCTCCGGGCGGCGGCTCCGGAGCGCATTCGTATACGAGGACGGCGGGCGCGCGAAGTCGGGGAAGAGGACCGCGGTGGAGGTGTAACTCGCGGCGTACGGATACAGGTCGGCCGTGACGGCGAGGCCCTGGGCGCGGGCCCTCTGGATGTGCGCGAGTAATGCTTCGGCGCGCGGAGCGCCGCGGCCGAGGACGATCTTCAGGTGCGCGACGTGCGCGCGGGCTTTGGCCCTGCGGCACATCTCGAAGAGCTCGTCGAGTGACGCTTCGATGCGGTCGTCGTCCTCGCTGCGGAGGTGGCTCATCACCACGCCGCCCCGCGCGCCGACCGGCTCGGCGAGGGCGACGAGCTCGTCCATCGAGGCGCCGCGCCCCGGATCGTATTCGAGGCCGGTGCTGAGGCCAAATGCGCCGTCATGGAGGGCCTGCGCGACGAGATCACGCATTCGCTGGAGCTCGGCCGGGCGCGGCTTGGTATGAGGCGCGGCGCCGACGAGGCCGCGGACGGTGCCGTGCCCGACGAGGGCGGCGACGTGCACGCGAGGCCTGCCCGCTTCGACCTTGGCGAGCCAGGGGCCGATTCGCGTGGCGGGGCTGCGCCCGTCCTGGCCCACCACGAGCGTGGTGACGCCCATGGCGAGCGCGTATTCGACGTCGCCGAGCGGAGAGCCGTGAGAATGGGCGTCGATGAAGCCGGGCGTGACGACCGCGCCCGCCACGTCGATCGTGCGCTCGGCGCGCACCGAGGGGTCGACGTCGCCGACGAAGGCGATTCGATCCTTGCGAACGAGCACATCCGCGCGGCGGCGCGGGGCGCCCGAGCCGTCGATGACGTGGCCCCCGCGGACGGCGAGGCGGAAGACCTCGTCGGAGCGGAAGGGCGGGGGCGGCGGCGCAGGTGGAGGCGGCAGCGCTTGCGACGGCGGCGGCGCGAGCGGGAGCGTACGCGGCGGCGGCGGCGCGGGCGCCTCCGGGGGCGGGGGTGCTTGGGGGGATGGGGACGGCGGCGCGGGGGCGCAGGCCGCGAGCAACACGAGCAGCGGGAGGGCGGGCAGGAGGCGAGGGAGCGGGGGCGGCATCGCGGGGGGCCGGGACGGTTTTTCCAGGCCTCCCCGCGATTGTCAATGCTTCACGGCGTGCTCGTCGGGTCGGCCGGGTCGCTGCACGCGATGCGCTCGTCGCCGTCGAGGTAGCCGTCGAGGTCGCGGTCGATACCCATGCGGACGCCCGAGCCCGGAGGCGCACACGTATACGTGAGCGCGAGGTTGCCCGCCGTCATCACGGCCTCCATCAGGGCCCTCGAGATGGGCGGCGACGCGCCGATGTCGACCTTGAATTGCCCGCTGCCGACGTACACGAACCCGATCTCCTCGACGATCCGGCCCTTCGCGACGAGATCACACTCGCCCGCGTCGGCGCGCGCCACGAGCAGATCGACGCGCGGCGACGTCACGGCGCAGTTGTCCTGCGTCAGCGTCACCTGCTGGCCCACGATGGGCGCGAGGTTCGTCTCGAAGGCGAGCTGGTATTGCTCCATGTCGAGCTTGGCCTGCGTGCCCGCGGGCGTGTTCGGGATGCCGAGCGGGTTCAGCGGGACCTCGTCGAAGCCGCTGTTGAACGTGAACAGCTCCGGCACCGTGCCGTCGTGATTGAGGCCGAAGCCGCGGACCTGATCGCCGAGGAACGGATCCGGCGGCCGGTTCCCGCTCGTGAAGCCCGCGCCGAACATGCCGACCTTCTGGTACACGTTGCGCAGGTGCGGGACCTTGAGGATCTGCGTCGTCGCGTCGAAGGAGCCGAAGCCCGCGGTCCCGAAGAAGCCTGGGAAGGCATCACCGGGGTTCGCCTCCTCATCGACGCGGTGACAGGCCTCGCAGGCGCCCTGGCCGGCGACCGTGACGTTGAAGAAGAAATCACGACCGGCTTGTTGCGAGGCCGTGAGCGAGTTGTCGAGGTTCCGGATCGGGTTCGGCGGGTACATCACCTGGAGGATGAAGTCCGTGAACTTCTGCATCTGCGCCGCGGAGAGCGTCGTGTCCCGGCCGAGCAGATCCACGAACGCGCCATTGAACTTCTTGAAACCCGCGTCCTCGTCGAAGGCCCCGTCGTCCGGCTGCGACGACGCCTCGTCATTGCCGCCCGTCCGGTCGCCGCGCCAGTGCATCGGGCCGTGGTTCGCCATTCCGCGCAGGCTCTGCGTCGTCATCGGCCCCTTCATCGGGTGGAAATCGGGGTCCTGGCCGAGCAGCGGATCCGTGGTCCCGAAGGCGGCCTCGCCCTCGGGGCTGAGCGGGACGAACGGGCCGGGGTTGTTCAGCACCGTCCCGTCGGGGTTGCCGAGGTCCCAGGCCAGGCTGTCGAAATCGCCGAAGACGTGGCAGCTCCCGCAGGCCGACTCGCCGTTGCTCGCCGACAGGCGCGCGTCGTAGAGGAACGCGCGCCCCTCGATCACGCTCGTCGGCTCGGGGTTGTGCATGGCGACGTGCCCGATCTCCGCCTTCGCCGCGGTGTCGACGACGGCGATCGCATTGTCGAACCGCGTGAGCACGTACATGCGCCCGCGGGCCTCGTCGAGCACCATACCCGTCGGGCCGCCGCCCGAGAGCTCGATGTGGTTCGCCGCGCTCGGCGTGAATGTGTCGTTCTCGAGCGCCGCCGTGTCGAAGACGCCGATCTTCGAGGATCCGAACGCCGCCACGTAGAGCTTCGCGCCGTCGCTCGAGACGGCCATCCCGACCGGCTGCGAGAGCGTCTTTTCGTTCACGGACGCCGGGGCCGGGTAGGCGTCGTAATCGATGTGCTTGTTCAGGTGGCGCGGCGTGACGCCCGTCCCGAGCACCGTGATACGACTCTCGTGCAGGTGCCCGCGCAAGGTCTCGCCCGCGAACGTGCCCGGACCCTCGAAGCGCAGGTCGTTCCGGGCCTCGGTGTTGCTGACGTAGACCTTCCCGTTCACGGGATTGACGGCCATGTTGAAGAGGATGGTCCCGACGCCGGTGTAATACCCGGACGCGCCCGCGAGCTGGGCCGGGGGGTTGGCGTTTGCGTCGATGACGAACACGTCCTTGTCGGGCAGGGTGAAGGGCACCGAGCTGTCCCAGGAGCGCCCGACGACGTCCCTCCAGTGCGCGCCGTCGTGCTTGAGCATGATACCCACCTCGGGGGCGGGGATGCCTTGCCAGTTGGTATTGGGCCCGGGCACGCCGCCGGCCGCCTCGCCGCCGTCGGGCACGGCGAGCTCGCTCAGGGCCGTCGTGCGGTTGCCCGAATGGAACGCCGCCGCATACACGCGTGAACCGTCGGGCGTCACCGCGAGCGCGCGGGGCGTGTCGCTGAAGAGCGTGAGGATGTTCAGCGGCGTGCCGCCGAGCGTCGCGCCGAGGTTCCCGGCGTCGAACACCCACACGTCCGCGCGGCCCACGCCGGGCGTCGTGAGCTGGGGGTCGTACGGCACGTTCTGGCCGCGATGCGCCGTGGTGATGAAAGCGCGGTTTTTCCCCGGCCCGGCGAACACGATGTCGCGTGGCTCGTCGCCGACGAGCAACGTGCGTTTCACGACGCCGCGCCCGAGCGGGCCGACCTGGACGATGCTCACGCTGTCGGAGAGGTGGTTGACGACCCAGACCTCGTTATCGGAGCGGACCGCGACCGAGACCGGCTCGAGCCCCACGGGCACGGAGCTGCGATGGCTGAGGCCATTCGCGTCGACGTGGTAGATCTCGAGCCTGTTGTCCGGCGTATTGACGGCGAAGAGCAGGTTCTGGCTCGGCGAGAGCGCGACGGGCCGGACCTGGCCGCTCTCGAAGAGGGTGTAAGGCGTCGCGGCGGACGCCTCCGCGCTGGCCGAGAGCCCCGCGAGCAGCGGAGCGATGGCGAGGAGAGAATGGATCGAGCGGCGAAATGAACGTGACGCCGCCGAAGGGTGCATGGTCATCATGGACCTCCGGACACGGAGAAGGGGGCTCATCGCCAGGGGCGAAGAGAGAAAGAAAAAACCGAGCCCACCGTATCCGGGAATTCCAGATTTGTAAAGCCCACACACGAAGCTGGACTGCAGTTCGCGTGGTTGCGAGCACGTTTCGGACGTCGACCGGGAGATCCTCGGCGCCGCGTCGGGAGGTCCCCAAGGGGGTGGAAAGTAGAGGTACCGGTCGCGGGCCGCGGGTGGTGTCACGACGTCATCACAGGCGTCACGGCGCCGTGACATCCCGCTGTCATACCGGCGTTCCACCGTGGCGTCGGCTCTCGTCGATCGCCGCGAGATCACGTGTGCGCCGACGTGGCACGGGCATTGCGAACGGACGGGCAAAACCAAACGCCGCCGATAGAGCGGCGAAATCGCGTCACGGCAGGAGCCCGACAACCATGCAAACCACTTTCCTCATCGCGTATCGATGGCGTGCTGCGTCCCTCCTCGTTGCCTCCGCCCTCCTCGGCGGCTGCGTCGCTTCTTCCGAGGCGGGGGACGTCCCCGCGGACCTCTCCGCGCCGAGCGAGGTCGCGTCTGCGGAGGACGAGCTCGCGGCCGTCCTGCCTCTGCCCGACGGGGCCGAGGTGCGCTTTTATGCGCACGAGGACGGCAGCTTCAGCGTCGTCGAGGTGGGGGATGCGAAACACAGGACGGTCATGAAGCGCCCGGAGTTCGCCGAGGCGACCGCATTCGACCTGTTCCACGCGCTCGCGGCGCCGGAGCAAGAGGCCCCCCGCGGCCTCGTCGCGTATCACGAGGTGATGCGCGCCGAAGCGACGCGGGCGTCGAGCATCGACAGCACGCTCTTGCCGCAGGGCTGGCTCCTGAAGGACCTCCAGACGGCGGCGCCCCAGCCCCAGAGCTTGCTCTCCGCTTGTGACGAGAGCATCGAGACCTTCGTGTGTGACGACGGAGGGACTTCGTATCCCGACGGTCCGGGCTGCTTCGCTTCCGCGACGGGCGTCCTGGCGTGGTACGACAACAACGATTCGATGCGCCGTTACCGCACGGGTTTCTGCACGACCGGCACCGTCGAGGCGGACATCACCTATAGCTACTCCGGCCCTGGCGACTGCATCGTGTTCAGGCCGCTGTTCATCTTGCGAGACGGCCTCTATTCGAATACCAACTGGCAATACTGGTGGAGTGGCCCGAGCGGGGCCACGCCTCGGGGATACTCCAACCGCGTCGAGTACGTATCGGGCGCCGGTTTCGCGTGGGGCGTGCGGGAGAAAGAACACACGTCCTCGTCCTGCACGATCTGAGGCGCGGCCCCCCCCCGCGACCCCTCGCCCGGCCCGCCGGCGGTTCAACCCGCCGCGGGCGCGGGCGTGTCTTCGTTCGAGCCTTCGTTTTGCCGCTTGACGCGCCTCGAGTTGAGCGCGGGGGCGCGCTCCTCCCAGTCCTCTTCGTGGAAATAATGGGCGACCATTTGCAGGCGCGCGTGGCCCCGGACGAGCAGGGTGGCGAAGCGGTTGCGGAGGTCCACGGCATTGCTGGGGCCGGACGAGGGCTTGTTCGGGGCATCCGCGGGCCTGAGGGTCGCGACGAGCCAGGAGCCGACCGTCGCGGCCTCGTCGATTTGCGCGACCGTGAGCGGGTGCTTGCCGTCGATGGCTTGCGCGTGTTTGCGGAAGAAGGCCGCGAGGGCGACACAATCCTCGGCGCGATCGCGGAGGCCTCGCCCGGCGGCGATGACGTCGACCTCGGCTTGCGGGACGAGGCCATTCTCGGCGAGGCCCCTGGCGACGGTCAGGAGCTTTTCGCGCAGGTCACGCGCGAGGGAGAGCTTCGCCCGGATCTGCGATTCGTTCGGAATCTCCTGCTCGACGACGAGCGCCGCGTACTTCGTGGCGAGGGCGAGCTCGGGCAGGGCGAGCAAGGCGGCGAGGTTGACCTTGGGCAGGTGGGTGGGGATTGCCGCCTCGTTGTCGTGAACGACCTTCATGCAGGTCGAGACGTTCACGAGGGCGAGGTCGGGGTCGACGCGGTACGGCAGGACCTCGGAGGCAGGCAGGGCCTTCGCTGCGAGGAGGTGCTTTTCGTAGGCTTTCTGGAGATCAGGCTCGGTCATGAAGTGGGGCTCCGGCTGAAATCGAAGTTGGAGTGTGGGGGACTGTACAGGAAACTTCGGTTTTGCGACAAGAGCTTCGGGGGAGGGAAGGCCAAGTCAGAACACGATCTGAGAAGGAGGACGGTGGAGGGGAGGCAAAGGTAAGATGTTCTACGAAGGGGGACGGTGAAGGGAAGGGCAAGTCAGAACCGGTTCTGACGAGAGGTTCGGTGGAGGGAAGGCAAAGGTAAGATGTTCTACAGAGGTGGACGGGGGAGGGAAGGGCAAGTCAGAACCGGTTCTGACGAGGGGGACGGGGGAGTGAGGGGTGAAGTCAGGGGCTGTCGGGGAGACGGACCACGCTGCGCCGCGGGTTGAGGAGGTTTCCCCGCGCGACGATGGCTCCGGCTTCCGCGAGGGCGATGAGCCGGCGGGCAAAGAGGCGGACGTGGAGGCTGTCGGCCGGGTAACTGCCGAAGTCAATCGCGTCGCCGATGATGCGCGCAGCCTTCAGGTATCGATGGCTGAGCTGTTCGAGCAGCGCCGCGTCGACGGCCGCGATACCGGCCTCCCCGAGCTGCTCCGCGAGCGCGACCTCCTCTTCGTCGGGAGCGTCGGCGATGGCCGGTGACGATACGGGCGGCTCGTCCTCCTGCTCCTTGGGCGGCGGAAGGCTCTCCCCACACATCACCAGGAGGTCTGCTTTTGTTCGAATCTTGGGCCCGAAGTTGACGTAGTCATCCCGCAACTGTGAAAGGTCGGCCAGCGCCTCGGCCTTTTTGCCCAACTGAATGAATGCCTCGGCGCGCCGGAAGTGGAGTTCATCGCGCAAGTAATTCTTGTTGAGCTCGTCAGAGAGGACGAGCCCTCGGCTGAAGTCGGCCACGGCGCTCTCATGGTCGCCTGTTCGGAGCGCGTATTCGCCTCGCTTGTAGAACAGCGACAGCCCCTTGGGGTCGAGCTCTATCGCCCGCGTCATGGCTGCCATGGCGGCGGCATGATCGTCCCTCTTATCGTAGGCGTATGAAACCGTGTCCCAGACGTCCGCGTCCTCGGGATACTGCTCGGCGAGCCTGACGGCATCCTCGAACCCGCTCGGGTCTTTCTTGCGAATACGATATCTGATGTTCCTGATGATACGGTCCAGATCTTCGCTCATCAGAATCTCCTTCCGGGCCGGGATTTGCGCGCGAAGGCAAGAGGCCGCCGCGCCGGGGCGCTGCCCCGGACCCCGCGGGGGCTGTTCGCCCCTCGACCCGAACCAGGGCAAGCCCTGGACCGGGGGTTGAAAAACTGCGCTCCGCGCAGTTTTTCAAACAGGCCGACGTAGAGGCCAGGGCGCCAGCAGAACCAGCCGCGCGGCTGTCTCGGTTGGCAGGGTCGTTGTTGGTCTTGACTGCGGCTGTTCGATGAACTGCGCGGAGCGCAGTTCATCGACAAAAGGTCCAGCGCCTGCGCTGGTCCGGGTCCCGGGGCGGAGAGCCCCGGGTGGGGCCTGGGGCAACGCCCCAGCGAAGCGCCCCACAGATGAGACCAATGCTCAGCCCATGCGCCCATCCCCCCGCTTCCGGCAGGAGAGTACCCAAACCGGCAGAGGCGCGGAAGAGGGCAAACCGGCGCGAGAGGGGGCCCGGGGTCCCCGTCCGCCACCCTGACGCACCGCTTCCTCCCGCCTCGGTTTTCCCGTACCCTTCCCCTCGGAGACCAGCACGGGATGGCGCAGCCGGATCGGGACGATCAACGAGGGGCCCTCGAGCTCGTGGTGTACGCCGCGGGGGACGAGGCCGCGGCCACCGCCCTTCCGCGCAAGGGCGCCGTCACCATCGGCCGCGGCGAGGGCAACGACGTGCGCATCGACGACGCCTCCGTCTCCCGCCGCCACGCCGTCCTCCACGTCGGCGGTGTCCTCCGCATCGAGGACAAGGGCAGCGCAAACGGCACCTTCGTCCGCAAGGGCGACGACAAGGGCGCCGCCGCCGAGACACGCAGGGTCCATCGCGCCCCCGGCGAGACCTTCGACGTCGAGCTTGGCGACTGCATCGTCCTCGGCTCCGTCATCGCCGTCGTCCGCCGCGCCCGCCAGGAAGAAGGCCCCCACAAGGCCGCCGAGGACCCCCGCAGGAGCAACACGAGCCGCGTGATCGTCGAGGATCCAGGCATGCGCGCGCTCCACGAGGAGGCCCGCAGGGCCGCAGGATCGCCGTTCAACGTGCTGCTGCTCGGCGAGACGGGCGTGGGAAAGGAGATCCTCGCGCGATCCATTCACGAGGCCTCGCCGCGGCGGAACAAACCCTTCGTCGCCGTCCACTGCGCCGCGCTCAGCGAGACGCTGCTCGAGAGCGAGCTCTTCGGCCACAAGAAGGGATCGTTCACGGGCGCCACCGAGGACAAGAAGGGCCTCTTCGAGGCCGCGGACGGCGGCACGGTGTTGCTCGACGAGATCGGCGAGCTCTCGCCTTCGGTGCAGGTGAAGCTGCTGCGCGTGCTCGAGGATCGCGCCGTCCTGCGGATCGGCGCCGTCGCGCCGCGGCCCGTCGACGTGCGGTTCATCGCGGCGACGAACCGGGATCTCGAGGCCGAGGTCGAGCGTGGCGCCTTCCGGCAGGATCTCTTCTACCGGCTGAACGGCATCACCCTCGTCGTGCCGCCGCTCCGGCAGCGCACGGCCGAGATCGGCGAGCTCGCCGCGTTTTTCCTCGCGGACGCGTGGAGGAAGCTCGACCGAAAGGGCACGCCGTCGCTCGCGGCGGAGGCGCGGGCGCTGCTCGAGCGGCACCCGTTCCCCGGCAACGTGCGCGAGCTGAAGAACGCCATGGAGCGAGCCGCGGTGCTCTGCGCCGGTGATACCGTCCTGCCCGAGCATCTGCCGCCGCGGATCGCGCGGCCATCGGGGTCGCCGCCCGCGCAGGGCCCCGCGCCGGCCCCCGCGGCGCCGACGTCGACGCAGCGGATCACCGAGTCGGACGTCGGCGAGGCAGAGGAGCGGCTCGACGAGCGGCAGCGGATCCTCGACGCGCTGGAGAAGTGCGCCCACAACCAGACTCGCGCGGCCGAGATGCTGGGGATCTCGCGGCGGACCCTGGTGACGCGGCTCGAAGAGTACGATCTGCCGCGACCGAGGAAGAGGTGAGGCGGCGATGGCAGCGCAGAGCAGGTTGTCCCATCGGCTGATCGTGGGCCTCTTCTGCGCAAGCGTGCTGATGGGCGCGCGCGGGGACGGGGCCGGCGGCACGAACGAGCCGGCGGCGCTCCGGCCGGAGACACCCGCGGGTGGCGCCGGCGGCAGCGGCCCGATCTGTGAAGGCGAGTTCCGGCGCTGCAAGAACAACCCGACGCGGCTCTGCGATTGCGGGTACATCTGCCCGGACGAGGATTGCCTGCCCGCGCCGCCGAACTGCGAGAAGGACGAGGATTGCCCGAGCGGAGAATGCGCGGGGGGCAAATGCAGGTGCCAGACGGGCCCCGGGATCGACCAGTGCAACCCGCAGGTGCCGGACAAGCATACCTATACGTGCAGCGCCGAGAGCTTCTGCGTGCAGCTCCCCGATCAATGCAACGAGGAGGGGGCGGAGTGCGGCGAGGACGGGATCTGTCGGCGCTCGCAGTGTTACGAGCGTTGCTCGTCGGACCTCGATTGCCCCCTGAGCCTCGTGTGCAAGGAGGACCGGTTCTGCGGGCCCGTGATGGTGCCGGACGGCCCGCCGGCCGCGTATGCGTGCGCGGCGCGCGGCGGGGAGGGGAAGAGCGCGGCGTGGTTGTTCGTGCTCGTGGTGATCGCGGCCGGGTTCAGGGCAAGAAGCCGAAGGTGAGCTGAGGGATCCAGAGCTGCATGAGGCCGTGCGCCGTCTGCAGCCCTTGCCCCGAGACGTCGGCCAGGGTCTCCGGCGCGCAGGCGACGCCATTGTCACCGGTCGGCGGGCACGGGGCCTGGGCGTCGAAGACGCGGCCCTCGAAGACGTTGCCCTGCGCCAGGAAGAGGACGTAGCCGAGCGACAATCCCACCCGCAGGCGGCGGAACTTCGCCTCGATGCCGATCTCGGGCATGAAAAACGTAGGCGCCGAGCGGAGGACCGTGCTCGTGCCCGCGAGGTTCAGGTTCGAGGCGTGGCCACGATCGTCCCGCCCGACGCCGCTCACCGGGTCGGAGGATTGCGCGGCGACGAGGCCGAGGGAGCCGCGGAAGAGGGCCCGCCAGCGCGGCCCGAGGTCGAGCCGATAGCCGATCGCCGGCCCCATGAACGGGCCACGCAAGGAGAGGTCGTGCGAGAGGGTATACGTGACGGTCGACATGCCCGAGGGGAGCGGGACGTCACGCGTGATGGTGCGGGAGAATCGAGAGTCCACCGAGAAGAAGCCGGTGAAGAGCTCGATGGAGACGTTGTTCGCCGTGATGTATCCGCCGCGCGCGCCGGCGAGGAAGCCGAATGCGAAGGGGCAATGGTCCGTGCAGCCGCTCTCGGCGTCGCGCTCGGCGTTGCTATCCATGGAGCCGCCGAGCGCGGGGCCGCCGAAGGCCTGCGCGAACCAGCCCTCCGAGCGCTTGGGGCGCGGGGGGACGGGATCGGCGTCGACCACGATACGCAGCGATTCCCCCGGCGGCAGGTCGTGATCGAGCAGCACGGCCCTGCGGTTGACGCGGACGGTGTGGCGGCCGGGGGGCAGGTAGAGCGGGCATTCGCGCGGCAAGGAGCCGAGGTCCTTGCCGTCGACGAAGAGGGCCCCCTCGCCGTCGATGACGTGCAGCGTGGCCACGGCCTCGCGCAGGCGCCGGACGTCGTCGATCATCGCCTTTTGCTCCTCGGGCGTGAGCTCGCCGCGAAATCGATCGAGGACCTCCTCGTACAGGGGGATCGCCTCGGCGGCGCGGCCGAGCTTGTCGAGGCAAACGGCGGCGTTTTTCGTGTTCGATTTGCGCGGGAGGATCTCGCGGGAGGCGAGGTAGCGGGCGAGCGCGCGCTCGAGCTTGCCCTCGCCCTCGAGCGCGCGGCCCTCCTGGAAGAGGCGCTGGGCCTGGGAGCGGTCCTCGGGGGTATGTGCGCGGGCAGGGGGGTAGGGGCCACAGGCGAGGGCCTCGCGCGCCGGGAGGAGCGCGGCGGCGGCGGCGAGCACGAGGAGGCCGATGCCGATGGCGTGGCAGGGGGCGCGCATCCCTAGAATTCCTCGTCCGGTTTCGTCTCGGGGCCCTGCGGGGCCGCCGGCGCAGCCATGGCGGGGTCGGCGCCCGTGGAGGCCGGCGCGGCGTTCGCCGGGGGCTCGGAGGGGCTCGCCGGGGTCGTGGTCGTCGCGGGCGCAGGAGAGGCGGGCGCGGCGGGCTTCAGGCCCGGGTTCGCGCCCGGAGCGACGTTCGCGAGCACGGGCGGCGGCGCCGGCGGGGCCTGGGGCGCGGCCGTCCCGGGCGCGGGCTCGGTGGGCCCGGAGAGCGTCTTCTGGATGCGCTCCTGGAGCGCCTCGTTGAGCTGCGCGGTCGCGCGGATCTCCTCGAGGAGCTTGGCCTTCTCGCGATCGTTTCGCTCGGCCGCGGCGCGGTCCTTCTGCTCGCGCTCGAGCTTCTCCTGAGCCGCGCGCTCCTCGGCGCGCACGGCCCGCACGTACCCGAGGCCGCCGACGACGATCGACGCCGCGACGATCGCCCCCGCGATCGCCGCGAGCATCGCCGCCCGCCGCGAGACACGCGCGCTCGTCTGGATGAAGCGCTCGGCCGCCGGCGACAAACGCACGGCGCCGCTGCGGGCGAGCTCCTTCGCGAAATCGAGCCGCCGCCCGCGGAGCAGCGTGACGCTCTCCGGGTCGCGGGTGAAGCGCGCGGCGTCACGCTCGATCTCCTCGGCGAGCAAACGATCACCCTTCGCCTCGCCGATCCACGAGGCGAGCCTGCCCCAGCGCGAGAGCAGCGCCTCGTGCGCGAGCGTCACCGGCGCGCCCGGCCCCTCGGCGGGCACGACGAGCCGCGCCTCGCAGAGCGCGTCGATCACGCGCCGCGCCTCGGGCCCCGCGATCGCGGCGAGCTCGTCCCCGCTCATCACGCGCCGCGTGCCTTCGGCCGTCGTCAGCGCGAGCAGGACGGCGCGCGCCACGTCGATCGAGCCGGTGACCGCCTCCTCCATCGACGCGAGCACCGTCTCGGCGTGCCGCTCGAGCGCGCCCTCGACGCCGCCGACGGCCTCGAGCGCCGAGCGCAAGAGCTGCTTCTTCTCCGTGTCGCGCGCGCTCCAGAGCTCGGTGAGCGCGAACTCGACGAGCGGCATGGCGCCCGCGGTGGCGTCGATGCCCGCGAAGAGCTCCTCCGCGAGCGCCGCGTCCTCGAGCGCGTAGCCGTACGAGGCGAGGGCGCGCTCGACGCTCTCGCGCCAGTACGTCGGCGAGAGGGGCTCCACGCGGCAGAGGCCACGCGCCATCGTGTTGCCGAGGTCCCCCATCGCGAGGAGCAGATGCAGGAGATCCCCACGCGCCGCGACGATCACGCGCACGCCGGGCAAGGGCTGCGCGCCGATACGCACGAGCAGCGCGGCCGCTTCTTCGCGGCTCTCGCGGGAGGAGGTGGTCACGAGCTCTTCGAGCTGATCGACGAAGAGCACGATGCCCCGATCTACTTCGCTCGCGCGCCTCGCCATGGCCTCGCAGAGCGGGCCCGGCGCGAGCGCGGCGGCGCCCGGGAGGAAGGGCTCGAGCGCGGCGGCGATCGCGGCGCGAGGATCACGGCCAGGCTCGGCGATGGCTGTGTCCCAGGCCTCGGGCCAGGCCGAGAGCGCGCCCTCGGCGAGCGCCGGCAAGAGGCCCGCGCGCGCGAGGCTGGATTTGCCGCTGCCCGAGGGGCCGACGAGCGCGACGAGGCCGCGGCCGCGGCAGAGCTCGATGGCGGCGGCGATCTCGGCGGTGCGGCCAAAGAAGACGTCGCGGTCACGCGCTTCGAAGCGGCGCAGGCCGCGGAACGGGCCCTCGTCCTCGTCGGGCAGGACACGCGCGCGGCCCGCGAGATCGCGCCGGATCTGCTCGAAGTGGTGCGCGACCCACGAGGCGCGCGGGGGCCTGTCTTCGGGGCGCGGCGCGATCAGGTGGTCGATGAGCGAGGCGAGCGCGCGCGGGACACCCTCGCAACGAGCGGCGAGGGGCAGGGGCGCCGCGTAGCCGGTGAGGACGCCGGGATCGAGCGCGCCGTTGCCGCCGAGGCGCTCGGCGGGCAGCGCGCCGGAGAGGCAACGGTGGAGCGTGACGCCGAGCGCGTAGAGATCACTCGCAGCCGAGGGAGGCGCGCCTGCCCCGAAGACCGCGGGATCGATGTAGCCGTACGTGCCCGTGATGCGGCCCGAGATACGCGCGGTCGCCGCGAGCGCGCGTGGCGTCTGGCCGTCCTCCGGCCCCGCCGGCACGAGGTCCACGGAGGACGGGCTCGACGACGCCGAGGCGATCCCGAAATCGATGAGCTTGTACGCGCCGCCGGCCTCCTCGACGATGTTGCTCGGCTTCACGTCGCGGTGCACGAGGCCCGCGCCGTGCACCGCGGCGAGCGCCGAGGCGATGGCCACGCCGACACGCAGCGTCTCGTCGACGGAGAGCTTCCCCTCGGCTTCGAGCCTGTCCTCCAGCGATCGGCCGGCGACGTGTTCCATCGCGAGGCCCATGACCCCGGCGGCCTCGTCGATCGCGAGCGCGTAGAAGCGCACCACGTTCGGGTGCTCGACGCGGCAGAGCGCGCGCGCCTCTTCGAGGATGCGGCTCCGATCGGTCGCGTCGACGTCGAGCGAGAAGAGCTTGACCGCGGCGGTGCGCAGCTCGGCCTTGCCGTAGGTCTCGCGCGCGAGCCAGACGGGCGCGTAGCCCCCTGCGCCGAGCTGTTCGACGAGGACGAACGGGCCGATGCGCCTCTGCTCCGGGGGGCGCGTGATCAGGCTCGAGAGGGCCGGGTCGAGGGTCTCCAAGGGAAATTCGGGGGCGAGCGCCGTGGGGGTCACGGAGCGCGCGGCCCCGAGGATGCCCGACCCGCGTCGAGGCGTAAAGGGAAGGCCCGTGAGGGAGCCTGCAGGAGGCCTTTCCTTGCATGCTCGGCGCGCGGTAGCATCGGATCGCCGATGGCCTCGATGCTCTTCTCCACGCGCTTCCTTCGCCGCCTCGTGCCCCTCGCGGGTGCGCTCTCGCTCGCCTGTGTCGGCTGCGCCGAGACCACCTCGGGTGATCTCGCGATGATGGAGATCCAGAAGCTCCGGGCCGAGGCGCGCGCGAACGAGATGCGGCTCGCGGCGATCGAGGGGCGGCAGATGTACGTCGCGCAGCAGCTCTCCGTGCTCGCCGGCGTCATCGGCGAGGTGGGGCGGGAGGCCGGGGCGCGGGCCGAGTCGACGGCGCGGCGGCAGGACGAGCTCGCGCGGCACGTCGCGCAGGTCGAGCAGGAGACGATCGCCGAGCGGGAGCGCGCGCGCGCGGCGGCAGAGGCGCCGCAGTCGATCGCGGCGCGGGCGCAGGCGATGATCGACGGGGGGCAGATCAAGGCGACGGTGAAGAACGGGAAGACGAAGCTCGAGGTGGTGGGGGGAGCGTCGGCCTCGGCGCCGACCGCGCCGTCGCCTCCGTCGCGGCGCCTGGAGCTCGAGGACCCGTGGGCCGCGCAACGCAAGCCGACCGCGCCTGCGTCGCCGCCGGTCAAGCCCCCGGGGCGGCGGATGTCGGACGATCTAGGTTTCTAGGCGCTGCCGCCGGACGACGTCCACATCGTCGGCGTCGTGGCCGCCTCCGGCGCGTCGGTGAGCCCGCGCAGGACGCGGAGCGCGTGTGACAGCGTGCCCCAGAGCGCCTCGTAGGCGGCGGGCTCGAGCCGGATCGAGGTCGCGCCGAGGTGGATCGAGATCACGTTGCACTGCGGGCAGTGGTCGACGCGGGCGATGGGGCCGCGCGAGAGCGTCACGGGGGCGCAAGGGGAAGCCTTCGCGGGACAAGACATGGGCATGCTCCTGTGGGCCTGGGCTCGGTTGTCGGGCTCGTTGATAATGAAAGTGATGTTCAATATCGATACAGGGCCGAGCGCGAGCTGTCAAGCGATCTCACGCGGAGGCTTGTTGATGGACACCGGCGAGGGAGGACCCGAGGAGGATCCCGAGGAAGAGCGCGGCGAGCCAGGAGATGCGACGCTTCGGCAGGGCTTCGAACGTGAACATCGGCGCCACCGGACGGGCGACCGGGGACGGGGCGGCCGGGGCTTGCTCGGGGCAGGTCGGACAGATAGGGTCGAGTGTGCAGCAACACCGCCTCCCCGACGTCGCCGCGGCCACCTTGCTCTCCCTCGCGAGCCGTTGCCACGCGAGGGGCTGGGCCCAGGCGACGAGCGGTAATTTTTCGGTGCGGCTCGACGCTCGTCGCTTCGTCATCACGAAGAGCGGGCTCGACAAGGGCGCGCTCCGCGCCGAGGACCTGCTCGTCGTCGATCTCGACGGCAACCCCCTCACCGACGGCCGTCCCTCGGCCGAGACGCCGCTCCACGCGCAGGTCTACCGGCGAAGGCCGGGCATCACCGCCGTCGCGCACACCCACTCCGTCGCCGCCACGGTCCTGTCCCGCGCCCTGCTCGCCGAGGGGTACGTCGTGCTCTCCGGCTTCGAGATGCTCAAGGCGCTCGTGGGCATCGACACGCACGAGACCGCGATCCGCCTGCCCATCTTCCCGAACGAGCAGGACGTCCAGCGCCTCGCCACGCAGGTCGACGCGGAGCTCGGCGGCGACGACTGCGTGTACGGCTACCTCCTCGCGGGACACGGCCTCTACACGTGGGGCACGAGCGCCGGCGAAGCCGCGCGGCACGTCGAGGCGATCGAGTTCCTCCTCGAATGCGTCCTCCACGGGCGAAGGTGAAATGGATTGCGATCTTCCCGACGATTCGCGGCTTCCTGACACGGAATCTTCGCCGTTCTGTAATAAAACCGAACGAATTGGTAACGACTCCGCGACCGAGCCGTAACATGTTCGTCACGCGAGGCGCCTAGGGTCTGCGCACCCATGTCGCTCGCCCATTTCGCCGCGCGCGCGGCCCTCGCCGCGGCCTCTTGCCTCACGCTCTTCGCCGCGCGTCCTGCGCTGGCGGACGTCCCCGCGGCGCCCCGATCCGACGTCGCGATGGCGACGCTGCCCGAGAAGCCCGCGAAGGCAAAGTCGCCGCCGCCGGACGTGATCGCCCCCCAGGTGACGGTCCCCGCGGCCATACCCGCGGCGCCGAAGCCCGGCGAGGCGGCCGGCCAGGCCACGAAGAACTGGTACGACAGGATCAAGATCCGCGGCTACACGCAGGTCCGCTACAACCAGCTCGGCGCGACGAACGAGCGGCTCGTCAACCTCCAGGGCGATCGTTCGATCGGCAAGGACGGCGGCTTCCTCATCCGCCGCGCCCGCGTCATCCTGTACGGCGACGTGCACGAGCGCGTCTCCGTCTACCTGCAGCCCGATTTCGCGAGTGTCGTCTCCGACCAGTATCACTCCCTCGTGCTCCGGGACTGGTATGCGGACATCTTCCTCGACAAGAAAAAGGAGTTTCGTTTCCGCGTCGGTCAGTCGAAGGTCCCGTACGGGTTCGAGAACATGCAATCGAGCTCGAACCGCGCGCCGCTCGATCGCTCGGACGCATTGAACAGCGCCGTCAAGGACGAGCGGGATCTCGGCGTCTTCTTTTACTGGGCGCCGGATCGTATCCGCAAGCGATTCAAGTCGCTCGTCGACCAGGGGCTCAAGGGCTCGGGGGATTACGGCGTCGTCGCGCTCGGCGCGTACAATGGCCAGACGGCGAACCAGAAGGAGCGCAACTCGACGCCCCACGTCGTCGGGCGCGTCACCTGGCCCTTCCAGATCGGCCGCCAGATCGTGGAGCTCGGCGCCGGCGGGTATGCGGGCAAGTTCGTCGTGAAGACCGCGGGCGACGTGGAGGCGCCCGGCGAGATGCGCGACGTCCGCGCGCACGCCTCGTTCATCCTGTATCCGCAGCCGATCGGCCTGCAGGCCGAGTACAACATCGGCCGCGGGCCCGAGCTCGTGGACGGCCGCGTCGTCGAGCGGCCGCTCCACGGCGGCTACGCCATGGCCATGGTCAAGCTCGGAGACTTCCTGCCCTACGTGCGCGGCGTGCTCTACGAGGGCGGGCGCAAGTTCGAGACGAACGCGCCGCGGTACAGCGTCCGCGAGCTCGAGATGGGCCTCGAGTGGCAGCCCATCTCGGCCCTCGAGCTCGTCGCGGCCTACGTGTTCGCCGAGCGCACGCACCCCGAGGCGCCCTACCCGCAGGAGAGCGGGCGCCTCGTCCGCCTGCAGGCCCAGTTCAATTATTGAGCGACGGCCCCGTCATCGAGGCGGAGCGAGCTTGCGGACGAGCCAGTCCGCCACCTCGCGCATCACCTCGTCCCGGTTCGTCTCGTTGAACAGCTCGTGACGCGCGCCCGGGTAGACGCGGTAGGTCACGTCGCGCAGGCCCGCCTTCGCGTACACGTCGAGCAGGCCGCGCAGGTTCTTCGTCCGCTCGTGGACCGGGTCCTCGGCGCCGGCGAGCACGTAAAACGGCAGGTCCTTCGGGATGCGGGCGAGGGCGTCCGGCCCCGCGAGCGTGGGCATCGCGGAGAGGAGCTGCACCCATAACGCGGTCGTGACGGAGAAGCCGCAGCGGGGGTCGTTCACGTACTTGTCGACCTCGGCCGCGTCGCGCGTGAGCCAGTCGTAGGACGTGCGGTTCGGGCCGAAGGAGCGGTTCCACGCGTCGAACGACATCCCCTGCAGCACCTGGCTCTTGCCGTGCTCGCCGAGCCGCGCGCGTTCGGCCTTCGCCACGAGCACGCCCGCGCGCGCCATCAAGCTGGGCGGGCCGTTCGTCCCCGAGAGGAGGACGGCGGCGAGCTTCGTGCCCTCCTCGGGCAGGACGGCCTGCGCGATGAGCGACCCCATCGAATGGGCGACGAGGGCCTGCGGCAGGCCCGGGTGCGCGGCGCGGGCGCGGGCGAGCAGGCCGCGGAGATCGGCCTTGACGCGGCCGAAGCCGTCGCCGGGCCCGAAGTAGCCGAGCTCGTCGTCGCGCTGCGCGGTGCGCCCGTGGCCGCGGTGGTCGTGGGCCTCGACGAGGAAGCCGCGCGCCGTGAGCACCTCGGCGAGGCGCGTGTAGCGGCCGCCGTGCTCGCTCATGCCGTGCGAGATGTGGACGAGCCCCACGGGCTTCGTGGCTTCGTCGGGGGAGAAGGCGTGCACGAAGATCGGCTTGCCGTCGTCGGCGATCCATTCGAACGAGGAGGTACGCATGCGGGCGGCGGCCGTTCTACACATGGTCCCGGGCGGATGGGAAGGCCGAGTGTGTCCGGGGCGAGATGCGTGCGTCCGTGAAAGAACACTTGCGGTGCACCGGATTTCCCGGTAGAGGCACGCCCGCCCGATCTTCCGAGCTCGCCCCCGTGTGGCGCTCTCGCCCCGTTCCCCGGGGGGCTCGGATCGTGCAGAGGAGCAGGTAGACCCCGCGATGCGATCCAAAACAGCCGATCCGACCGATGCGCAACGCAGGCCCCGCCGTGGTCGTGAGAAGTGGGTACGGCGGTGGGGCCGGATCGAGCGGGACGATCTCGAGGCACTCGTGGCAGAGCTCGAAGGCGGCGACGAAGTCGAAGAGACGGTGGCCGCTTCGGCGGCGTGGCTCGACGCCATCTCCAGGGTGGCGGGGGCGATCCTCTGTGGCGCGAACCTCGTCACGGAGACCTACCTCGTGGGGCCTCTGCCGACAGGCGAGGATCCTGCGAAGTTCGGATGCAAGAGCGTCCGTGACGGGCGGATGATCGAGGTGTTCCAGGCGTTCGACGAGGGCGGGCTCGACGAGAGGGGCCCGTACGCCGTGACGCATCGGGAGCGCGATTGGTCGGCGTTCGGCGCGGCGCGCGCATTCGTGGATTCGGTCGGGCCGAAAAACGCGCTGCTCGCGCTCCAGGCCTGGACCGAGGCGAAGACGGGTCAACGCACGGCGCCGCGCGCGCGGCCGCCCTTCGTCATCGAGGTTGTCCGAGCCTGACAATCCGGGACGAACCTCTCCCTCTCAGAGAGCGTAGTCGAACAGGCACCGCGTGATCGGGACGCCCACGTCTGCCCAGACGTAGAGGTAATACTTCGTGCCCGGGACGAGGTTCGCCGGGGCTCCGCTCGCCGGATACCCTTGTTTCGCATCCGGCAAAATCTCTCCGTAAGTGATACCACTTTTCACAGGCGCCGCGCTCGCGGCGACGTCGAGGCGCCAGATCGTCCCCTGGGGCAGGTCAAGGTTGGGCGGCGCGCCGGGGTTCTTGGCGTCCGCCGATAAGACGTAAACGTAACGGGCTTCGCCGCCGCTCCACGTGATTTTGCCTGCGGCGTCCACGCCCTCCCCGCCCGTGCAATCGCTCGGCACGTAAAGGCTCTGCTCGTAGAGCGGGCCGCCGAACGGGGTCTCGTTCGCGAAATCTTCCTTCTTGAAGCCGCGGCGCAGGAGCTCTCCCTCGAAGAAGGCGACCATACGCGCGGGATCGGTGGTGGGCAGGCCGGCGACGTCGCGCGAAAAACCATTGTTCTCTTCCGCCGGGTAAGCGCCGAGCGCGTCCGAGGGGACCCAGCCGGCGGCGAGGGCGAGGCCCGTCGGATAAAAGCTGTCGGTCCAGATGGGCCCGGCCTCGATGTACCAGTTCGACGGACCCTCGGCGGGCGCGGCCTTCTCCGAGTGACAGCACACGCAGCCGCACGCCTCGACCTCTTTCGTGACCCAGGCGAGCTCGTCCAGCCATTGCGGGTCGGACAGGCGCGGGTCGCCCTCGGGGGTCTTGAAATCGGAGGGCGGCGCGGACCAGTACGGGCGCTGCGTGAGGACAGGCTCGCACGACGCGTAATCGGTGAACTTGCGCCCGGGCTCGGTGCAGCCTGCGATCGAGCCAAACGTGCAGACCTTGCCGCCGCTCTGTCCAGCCGGCTCGCCGGCCTTCGGGTCGACACACGCCAGGGTGGGCCACTGAAAGACGCTGCCCTCCGTGCCAATGCCGCCGCCCGTCTCGTCGGTCACGCCCTCGCAGGCGTCGGGCTCGAACGTGCCGCCGCCGAAGAGCTCGCAGCCGCGTTTCGTCGAGGCGCACTGGCTCGTGTCGTCGCCGGGCATGACGATGGCGTATTCGTCCTCGGTCCCGCCCTCGAGCACGCATCGGCCGAGCGTCGTCTCGTACGTGCAGCGCTCGTCGTTCGTGAAGGTGGACGCCTGCAGGGCCTTGCAATCGGCCTCCGCGGCCTCCGCGGACCAGCCCTCGCCGGTGTAATCGCGGCACTCCTCGGCCTGGGTGAAGGGGCTCGTGTACACGCAACGACCGGGCTGCACGAAGGCCGGCGGCGGCGCCTCGGGGGCCTTCTCCTCGGCCTTCTCACAGGCGGCGAGCCCCCCGAGGGACGAAACGAGGAGCGCAGCGCCCAGCATCACGTGAGGTGAACGGAGGAGCTCTTGCTTCACGGTCGATACTCCTGAACGTGGTGTTCGAAGGGTTGTTGTTGAAAGTTTGTTCGCTCACCGTTTTGTCCGGCGAACGTTCTAGGTAATATCGTTTGTTCATGTATTGTGCAAGCTTCGTCCAATCTTTTGTGTAGAACATGTGGCACAACGTACGTGTTGTCCAGGTTCGGCACACGCGTGAGGGCTGGAGCAAATGTGATCCAACACGCGCACCGCGCGTCGAGCGGCGACGGGAGCTAGGCGGGGAGATGTGAGGGGAGCGGGAGCGGGGCGGGGGGTGTGGTCAGCGCGAATCGAGGCGGCGGACGCGCGCCCAGACGCCGCCTTTGGGCCGGAGCGTGGCGAAGGTCTCGGGCTCGACGTCCCGGGGCTCGACCTCGAACGACAAACCACGCATCAACGTGGCGAGCACGACGGGCCCCTCCATCAACGCGAAATGGTTGCCGATACACACGCGAGGCCCCACGCCGAAGGGGATCCACGCCGACTTCGGGCGCCTCGCCTCGTTCTCCGGGGTGAAGCGAGCCGGATCGAACCGATCCGGCTCGGGATGGCAATCGCGGCGCAGGTGCATGCCATAGACGTTGACGAAAAAGATGGTGCGATCCGGGAAGGCATGGCCGCCGATCTGCACGGGCTCGAGCGCGCGCCGCGGGAGCACGATGACGGGCGGATAGAGGCGCAGCGCCTCCTTGAAGACCCGCGTCGTGTAGGCGAGTTTTTCCGGGTCGTAGGACGTGGGGCCGTCGGGGCCGAAGGCGTCGGCCTCGGCCTGCACCTTCGCGCGCGCCGCAGGATCCCGCGCGAGCAAATAAAACGACCAGGCGAGCGCCGTCGCCGTGGTCTCGTGCCCCGCGATGAAGAGCGTATTGGCCTCGTCGCGGACCTGCTTGTCGCTCATGCCCTCGCCGCCGAGATCGGCGTCGCGCGCCTGGAGCAGCCGCGTGAGCAGATCCTTTCGATCGGCCGGATGCGCGCGGCGCTCGTCGATCATGGCATGAATACGTCCGTCCAGGACCTCGAGCGCGCGCCGGACGGTGGGATCGTGCCGGCCGGGTATCAAGACCGGCCCGTCGAGCGCGGCGCGGACGCGGGCGCGGACGTCGTCGAGGAAAGGGGGGAGCTTGCCGTCGAGGGATTCGGTCATCTCCAGCGCCGCGAGCTGGATGGCCATGAACGGCGTCGCCAGGCGATCGTTGACCCAGCCGAGCGCGATCGTGAGCGCCTCGCCGAGCTCGTCGGCCTCGTCGAAGGTGCGCGCGTCGAAGAGGGCGCGGCCGACGACGCTCATCGCGATCCGCGTCGTCTCGGCCGCGAGGTCGACCCGATCGCCGTCCCGGAGCCGCTCGCGGGCGCGCAAGGCCTCGCCGTTCATGGCGCTCACGTAGGTCTGGAGCTGCGTCGGGTGAAAAAGCGGCGAGAGCAAGCGGCGCTGGCGCTTCCAGAGATCCCCCTCGCTCGTGAAGAGGCCCTGGCCCGCGAGATCGTGGAGCAGGATCCGGATCCCCGGCGACTTCTCGAAGCTCCGCGCCTTCTCCACCAGCATCTCGTGCGCGGCCGCGGGCGCGTTCACGAAATAAATGGGCCGGTGGAGCATCCGGGTCGCGACGACGTCGCCGAGCTCGGCGACGCGCCGAAAAAAGGGCAATCGATCGTACTGGAGCTGGTGGCCGTGGCCGAGGAAGTTCTCGCCGGGGGCCGTGGGGATCACCGTCGCGCTCATGAAAACCTCTCGCCTCCCGCCCCCGTGAGGGGGATCCTGCGGATACAGGTCAATCGGGCATCGATTCTTCCGGCCGCGGCGTGGCCCATCCGAGGTGTTGCCCCCCGTCGACCGCGATCATCTGCCCCGTCACGGCGCGCGCCGAGAGCAAAAATCGCACGGCGTCACAGACGTCCTCGGGCGTGGCGCCGCGGCCGAGCGGCATCCTCGCGCATTGCGCGGCGAACTGCTCCGGGGTCTGCCGCGTGCTCGGCAAGGTCGGCCCGGGGCCGACGGCGTTCACGCGGATGCGCGGAGCGAGCGCGAGCGCGAGCGACTGCGTGAGCGCCCAGAGCCCGGCCTTGCTCACGGTATACGTCGTGTAATGGGGGCTCAGGTTCCAGACGCGTTGATCGAGCACGTTCACCACCGCGCCCTCGTCCCCCTCGGGCAGGCCCCGCGCGAATTGCTGCGTGAGCACGAACGGCGCCCGCAGGTTCGCCTCCATGTGCAGATCCCAGCTCGCGCGCGTGGCCGTCTCCGGCGTGTCGTACTCGAACGTCGAGGCGTTGTTCACCAGCGCGACGATCGGCCCCACGAGGCGCGCCGCGCGCTCCACGAGCGAGCTCGTCTCCGCCTCGTCCGCGAGGTCCGCTCGGACCGCCGCCGCGCGCCCGCCGGCCGATTCGATGGCCGAGACCAGGGCCTCCGCCTCTTCACGCGAGCGGTGGTAGTGAACCGCGACGGAGAAACCGTCCCGCGCGAGGGACATCGCAATCGCGCGACCGATACGTTTTCCTGCGCCGGTGACGAGGGCCGCCTTGCTCATTGGACCACCTCAGCGCTCGTCGTAGGTCGCGACGGCCGTCTCCGTCTCGTAAAAACGCACCGCCGTGACGGGCACGCCCTGGGCGCGCAGATGATCAAAAATGAGCTTGGCGAAATTCTCGGCGCTCGGATTGACGGAGAGCGCCACGAAGGTCTCGCCCGCCTCCTTCAGGAAGGGAATGACGGGGTCGTCCTCCCGCAGGATGAGGTGGTGGTCGAACTGCGAGAGGATCCAGTCCTTGCCGGCCTTCTCGATGTCGAAGAAGTCCACGACGAACCCTTTGCGGTCGAGCGCGGGCGCGGAGATCTCGATCTCGACGCGGGCGTTGTGGCCGTGGATGCGAGCGCACGGGCCCTCGTAGTCCAGCAGGCGGTGGCCATAACAAAACCGCACTACTTCGGTCACGCGGAACATGAGAAGGGCGAGATACCGCGCCCACCGTCCCCCGTCAACCTCGGGTCCCGAGGGGGACGCCTCGCGTCCGTGGTTTCCGCTCGGGGCTTCGCATGGACAAGCCATGCTTCGCCCCGAACCCCTCTCGGCCAGGCGGAGCCCGGCCGATTCACCCCCTAGAGGCGATCTCGCTGCGCGATCTCGCGCGCTCCGCGGGACAACATGAGCCTGGCGTTCCGCTCGTCCCGGATCTATAGCGCTCCCGGGATGCGCCCTTGACCGATCTCGTGACGTTTTTCTTCGTCGCCCTTTCGGCGGTCTTCTTCGTGGTCGACCCGATCGGCGTCGTGCCGATTTTCCTCGCCATCACCGCCAACGATCCGCCCGAAAAGACGCGCCAGATGGCGCGCCGCGCCTGCCTCACGGGCTTCCTGATCCTCACGACGTTCGCGATCTTCGGCGGCGTCATTTTCAAGATCTTCGGCATCAGCCTGGGCGCCTTCCGCGTGGCGGGCGGGCTCCTGCTCATGCTCACCGCGCTCGACATGCTCCGCGCCAAGCGTCCAGGGACCCGCACCTCGCCCGAGGAGACCGAGGAGAGCGCGCGCAAGGAGGACGTCGCGCTCGTGCCCCTCGCCATGCCCCTGCTCGCCGGGCCAGGCGCGATCGCCAGCGCCATGGTCCTCATGTCCCAGGGCAACACGAGGAGCCTCGTCTACGCGCTCCCCGTCCTCCTCGCCATCACGATCACGTTTGTCGCGGCTTATTTCATCCTGCGCGCGGCCCCGCTCGTGCAACGCGCGCTCGGCAAGAGCGGCGTGGCGATCCTCGAGCGCGTGATGGGCCTCATCCTGGCCGCCATCGCCGTGCAATTCGTCGCCGACGGCGCGCGTGATCTGCTGCGCCCTTGACGCTCGCCTCGCCTCCATGTCTCCTCGATGGATCCTTTCTTGGGAGGAGGCATGACATGATCGGTCGGCGTGGGACGATTCTCGGATTGGGCCTCTCGGCGCTCTTCGCGCTCGCGGGGTGCCCCGATCAGGTGGCCGGCGGCGGCACGGGCGGCAGCGGAAACAGCGGCGGCAGCGGCGCGGGTGGCAGCGGCGCGCAAGGCGGAGGCGGGCCCGCGGCGTGCGTCGCGGCGACGAAGCTCGACCTGCTGCTCGCGATCGACAATTCGCGCAGCATGGCCGACAAGCAGAACATCCTCGCCCTGGCGATCCCGGACATCGTGCAGGGGGTCGTGAACCCGCCCTGCATCGGCCCGTCGGGCGCGCCCTCGGCGACGCAGCCGAGCGGGCCCGACGAGGCCTGCCCCACGGGGTCCTCCCGCGCCTTCGAGCCGATCTCGGACATCCACATCGGCGTCATCAGCTCGAGCATCGGCGGACACGGCTCGGATTCGTGCCCGAACGTGGATCCGAACAGCAAGGAGTGCGCGCCGAACCCGAACACGACGAACAACGACCGTGGTCACCTGCTCGCGCGTACGAATGCATGTGGCGGCGCGCAGGCGCCGACGTACACGAACAAGGGCTTCCTCGCCTGGGATCCCGAGCAGAAGCTCGATCCGCCGGGCGAGGACCAGATCGACGACGGTATGGGCGGCGGCCTCGTGCCCACGCTGCGCGACATGGTCCTCGGCGTCGGGCAGATCGGCTGCGGCTACGAGTCGCAGCTCGAGAGCATCTACCGATTCCTCGTGGATCCAGAGCCCTACGAGACCATCTCGGTCGTCAACAACAGGGCGATGCCGGAGGGCATCGACACGGTGTTGCTCCAGCAACGCGCGGAGTTCTTGCGGCCAGACTCGCTCGTCACCGTGCTCATGTTGACCGACGAGAACGATTGCTCGACGAAGGAGTACGGGCAGTTCTATTACGTGAACCAGCTCCGCATCGGGGCGACGAACGTGCGTATGCCACGCGCGCGGAAGGAATGCGTGCTCCACCCGGACGATCCGTGCTGCAAATCATGTGCACAAGATCCGGGGGAGTGCGCGCCCGATCCGTCGTGCCAGACCCCGGACGGCGAGCTTTCGCTCTACGACGCCGAGGAGGACGGCGTCAACCTGCGCTGCTGGGATCAAAAGCGCCGCTTCGGCATCGATTTCCTCTATCCGATCGACCGGTACACGCAGGCCTTCACCGAGCACCTGATCCCGAATCGCGCCGGCGATCTCGTCCCGAACCCGCTCTTCTCCGACCTCGACCCGACCGACGACCTCACGGACGTCCGCGGGCCCGCGAAGGTCCTCGTCACCGGCCTCGTCGGCGTGCCCTGGCAGGACGTGGCGCGAGACACGACCGACGCGTCAAAAGGCTTCAAGTCCGCGGCCGAGCTCACGGCGCCGATAGATGAGACCGGCTTCTCGACCTGGGACGTCATCATCGGCAGCAACCTGACGAACCACAAGTTCAAGCCGCTCGATCCGCTCATGATCGAGTCGGTCCAGAAGCGCGTCGGCACGAACCCGATCACCGGCGACGTCCTCGTCGACGCGACGACGCCGCACGCGAACCCGATCAACGGGCACGAGAGGACCATCTCCAACGACGACCTCCAGTACGCGTGTATCCTGCCGCTCTTGCCGGGCGAGCAGCGTGATTGCTCGATCCCGGACCTCACGGTCTGCGATTGCCGCGAGAGCGACAACGACAACCCGCTCTGCGCGCCCGATCCCGCGAACGGCGGGCAACACACGCTGCAGGTCCGGGCGAAGGCGTACCCGGGCCTCCGGCCCCTGGCGCTGCTCCAGTCGCTCGGCGATCAGGCGGTCGTCGGCTCGGTTTGTCCGGCGAACCTCGACGACACCACGTCGCCGGCCTACGGCTACCGGCCGATGGTGCGGTCCGTGCTCGAATGGCTCACGCGGCGGAGCTGCCAGAACGAAAAACCGTGATGGATGAAGGGAGGGAGCGCCCCGCGCGTCGGGGGCGCTCCCTTTCTCGTCAGGAGACGAGGATCTGCATCGGGCGCTCGATCAGCGCCCGCAGCGCCTTCAGGAAGGTCGCGCCGACGGCGCCGTCGATGACGCGGTGATCGCAGGAGAGCGTCATCGCGAGGCGGCGGCCGGGGACCACGGCGTCGCCCTTCACGACGGGCTCGCGCCGGACCTGACCGACGGCGAGGATCGCGCCCTCGGGCGGGTTGATGACCGCGGAGAACTCGTCGATCCCGTACATGCCGAGGTTCGAGATGGAGAACGTGCCGTTCGCCATCTCCTCGGGCTTGAGCTTCTTCGCCTTGGCGCGGCCCGCCAGCTCGCGGATCTCCGCGGCGATCGTGGTGATGCTCTTCCTGTCGGCGTCGCGCACGACGGGCGTGACGAGGCCCTCGGGGACCGCGACGGCGACCGAGATGTCGACGCGGCGGTGCACGAGGATCGCGTCGGGCGAATATTGCGCGTTGCACTCGGGGACGCGGCGCAATGCAATGGCGCAGGCCTTGACCAGCAGATCGTTGATCGAGATCTTGGTCGCGTCCTTGCCGGGCTCCGCGGCGGCGGCGAGCTCCGCGTTGATCTGCTCGCGCAGGGCATTGAGCGGATCCGCGTCGACGTCGATCGTCAGATAAAAATGCGGGACGGTCTGCTTCGACTCGACGAGCCTGCGCGCGATGGCCTTGCGCATCATGCTGAGCGGACGCACCTCGGGCGCGGCGAGCTCGCCCGGGGCAGGCGCAGGGGCGGCCGGGGCCTGCGTGGCCGCGGGCTGGGCAGGCGCGGCCGTGAGGCCGTCGAGGTCCCGCGCGACGATACGACCGCCGGGCCCCGACCCCGTGACCCCGGCGAGGCTCAGGTCCCGCTCGCGAGCGAGCTTCCGGACGTACGGAGACGCTTTGACGCGCCCGGGTTCGCCCGCGGGAGCGGGAGCAGGCGCGGGAGCAGGCGCGGGAGCGGCCGCAGGCGCCGGAGCGGGCTCGGCTTTGGGTGCCGGCTCGGCTTTGGGCGCGGGCGCGGCCTCGGCCTTTGGAGCGGGCGCGGGAGCCGGAGCACCACCACCACCGCCCACCTTCGCCAGGAGCGCGGAGACGTCCTCGCCGGGCGCGCCGATGATCGCCACCGGTTGTCCGAGGCGCACCATGCTGCCTGCGGGCGTGAGGATCTTGAGGATCGTGCCCTTGTCGAAGGACCGATACTCCATCGTCGCCTTGTCGGTCTCGACCTCGGCGAGCAGATCGTCGACGCCGATCGTGTCCCCTTCCTTCTTGTGCCAGACGCTGATCTGTCCCTCCTCCATCGTGGGGGACAGCTTCGGCATATCGAGAACCTTGGCCATGGAATCGGCTCCCCTCAGCCCTTTCGGTAGAGCACCTCGCGGACCGCGTCGGCGATCCGATCGGGTTGCGGCAGGACGTACTGCTCGAGCTTCGCGTTGTACGGCATGGGTACGTCGCGGAACGTGACGCGCAGGATCGGCGCGTCGAGCTCGTCGAAGGCGAGCCGCTGGATACGATCCACGATCTCGCCGCCCACGCCGCCGTACGGCCAGCCCTCGTACGTGAGCACCGCGCGGTGGGTCTTCTGCACGGTCCGCACGAGCGCTTGCTCGTCGAGCGGGCGGAGCGAGCGCAGGTCCACGACCTCCGCGTCGATGCCCTCTTTCTCGAGCTGCGCCGCCGCCTCGAGCGCCACGTGCACCGGGCGCCCGTAGGCGATGATCGAGACGTCCTTGCCCTCACGCGCGACACGCGCCTGGCCCATCGGCACGACGAAGTCCGGATCGTCCGGGACCTCGCCCTTCATGTTGTAGAGCGTCTCGCTCTCCATGAAGAGCACCGGATCGTCGTCGCGGATCGCCGCCTTGAGCAGGCCCTTTGCGTCCGCAGGTGTCGCGGGCGCGAGCACCTTGAGCCCGGGCACGTGTGCATAAAAATGCTCCATCGCGTGCGAGTGCTGCGAGCCCACCTGACGCGCCGATCCGTTCGGCGCGCGCAGCACGATCGGCACGTGGAGCTGGCCGCCCGACATCTGCCGGATCTTCGCCGCGTTGTTCAGGATCTGATCAAACGCGACGGCCGAGAAGTTCCAAGTCATGTACTCGACGATCGGCCGGAGGCCGACCATCGCCGCGCCGATCGAGATGCCCGTGAAGCCGCTCTCCGTGATCGGAGCGTCGATCACGCGCTTCGGCCCGAAGCGCTCGAGCATGCCCTCGCTCACCTTGTACGCACCCTGGTACGCGCCGACCTCCTCGCCGATGAGGTAGACGCGCTCGTCGCGCTCCATTTCCTCGATCATGGCGGCGCGAACGGCCTCTCTGTAGCGCATGACGCTCATCGCGCGAATGCTCCCTTGTAGGTGGTCGCCTCGAGCAGCTCGGGCCCCGGCTCGGGGCTCTCGTCGGCGAAACGCACGCAGTCCTCGATCTCGACCTCGATCTCGGCCTCGATCTTCTCCAGCGCTTCCTTGTGCCCTTTGCCCTCGAGCTCCGCGCGCGAGACCATCAGCGGATCTTTCTGCTTGCGCTCCTCGAGCTCGGCAGGCGTGCGGTACTTGCCGGGATCACTCATCGAGTGGCCGCGGAAGCGGTAGGTGCGCACCTCGATCAGCGTGGGCTCGCTCGTCTTGCGCGCGCGCTCGATCGCCTCGCCGATGCGGTCGTGGACCTCGAGCACGTGGTTCGCGAAGAACCGATCCCGCGCCATGCCGTAACCCACGGCCTTGAGCGAGACGTCCTCGACCGAGAGCGTGCGCGAGAGCGAGGTGCCCATCGCGTACTCGTTGTTCTCCACCACGATGACGATCGGCAACTTCCAGAGCGCCGCGAGCGACATGCCCTCGTGGAAGTCGCCGATGCTCACCGCGCCCTCGCCGAGGAAGACGATCGCCACGCGGCCGTCTTCGCGGTACTTCGAGGCGAACGCCGTGCCGACCGCGAGCGGGACGTGGCCGCCGACGATGCCGTAACCGCCGAGCATGTTGTGCTCGGCGTCGAAGAAATGCATCGACCCGCCGAGGCCCTTCGAACACCCCGTCACCTTGCCGAAGAGCTCCGACATCGCCGCGCGCGAGGTCATCCCGCGCGCGAGGGCGAGGCCGTGATCACGGTACGTGGTGATCGCGTAGTCCGTCGGCTCGAGGGCCGCGACCGCGCCGACCGCGACCGCCTCCTGGCCGATGTAGAGGTGGAGGAAGCCACCGATCTTGCCCTGCGCATAGGCGCGCGCCGCCTCCTCTTCGAAGCGGCGGATCTGGAACATCTTTCGATACAGCGCGAGATGTAGCTCGTCGGAATGTTGGCGCGTCGTGGTCATGAGGGTACCGCGGCCTCCCGGCCCGTGTGCGTGTCCTCCGCGGGCGTGCTTCTGTCAAGTCCCGGCTTTTCGCCGTAGTGCGTCAATTGCAGTCTTTCCCGCAGCTCGTGCGGATGCAGCCTGCCAGGGATTCGAGCGCGGCGACCGCGTCGGTCGTCGCCTCCATCGGGCAAGCCATGACGGCGCAGCCATCGAAGTCGCTCTGCGAAGGCGAGAGACAACCCGCGTCGCGCGCGCAGCCCCACAGCGCATCACAGGGCGTCCCTTCCTCGCACGCGAGCGCAGCGGCGCAACACTGGTCGTACACGCAGGCGTCACACGCGGTCGTGCCCATGTTCGGCGCGCACGTCGTCGCGCCACCACCCTGGCCGCCCGCTCCGCCCTGACCACCTTCGCCGCCCTCGCCGCCATCACCGCCCGCTCCGCCGTTGCCCCCGCTGCCGCCTTCACCCCCGGCGCCGCTCGCGCCGGGGAACAGCGGGCCTTCCTCCTCGGAGCCGCATCCGTAGGGAAGGGCGATCAGGAGGGCAATACCGACGAAGCGCCACGCTGCCGCGCCGCGCCCGCGGGCGATCGTCTGGGGCCTCATCACGACGTCTTCGCCCTTCGAGCGAGCCGAGCCGCGAGCGCGGCGAAGAGCCCGAGGCCCACGAGCGACAAGCCGCGCTGCTCCGCAGGCGCGAGCGAGCAGCCGCCGCGGTACTCGACCGTCTCGGGCGCCGCAGGGGCGACGCCGCCGTCGGTCGTGCCCGCGTCCGGGTCCGACGTCGAGACGCAGTCGCCCGCCTGGCAAATGAGGCCCTCGGCGCAGTCCGTCGGGCCCTCGTTGATCTGGCCGTCGCAGTTGTCGTCGGCGTCGTTGCACAGCTCGGGCTGGCCCGGCGCGGCCTCCGCGTTCGTGTCGTCGCAGTCGGTCCCGTTGCAGAGGATCGACGGATGGCCGTCATTGTCGAAGTCGGGGCACACGACGTTCTGATCGTCGAACTCGTTCGTCCCCTGATCGCCGCTACCTGTCGAGCAGCCCATCGGCGACGGACCGCCGTTCACCTCGATGACGCCCACCGGCGGCGCCGAGACGGTGCTCGCGTGGATCCGCACGATGCCGCCGCCGCCCGAGCCGCCGACGCCCATCGTGCCGATCCCGCCGGCGCCGCCGTTCGCCGTGATCTTCGCCTTCGGCAGCCATTCGATGACGAAGGCGTCGAGGATCACGTGGCCGCCCGCGCCGCCGCCCGCGCCGATGCCGCTGAGCACGTTGCCGTTCGCGCCGTTCGCTACGATATGGCCGTTGAGCGCGATGCGCGCGGCCTCGAGCCAGATCCCGCCGCCGCCGTTGCCGCCGACCGCGCCCGAGTTGGGCGTCGAGCTGCTCGAGCCGCCCGCGCTGCCGATGCCGAGGATCGTGGGCGTGCCGTAGGGCGCGCCGCCGAGGCCGAAGGGGCCGCCGCAGTCGGGCGCCTGGGTCGTGCCATCACCGCCGCCACCGAAGTACGCGCCGCCGCCGCCCGGGCTCGTGCCGTTCACCTGACCGCCGCCCATGCCTTCGCCGGGCATGCCCATCTTGCCGGGGTGACCCGAGCCCGTGCCGTCGATCATCCCGTCCGACTCGACGATGATGCGGTTGGCGCGGATGTGGAGCATCCCCGTCCCCGTGGGCGCGTTCGGGGAGAGCACGCGAAGCACGCCGCCGCTCTTGATGGTCAGGATGTTCAAGTTGTTCACCTTGTCGCCGGGCAGCGTCGCGGTCGCGCCGGGCTCCACGGTGAGCGACGGCGACGTCTCGGCCTCGGAGGCGCTCGTGGTGAGCAGGATGAGCGCGGCGGGGACGAGGGCAGGGGCGAACGAAGCAAGAGTGCGGCTTGGGCGCATGTTCATGGAGAAGGCCTCGGCGGTTTTTTGGCCGGCGCGGCGGAAGAGACGGCCGGCGCCGGGGAAGAGGGGAGGGCGGAGGGCGCGCTCGTGGCGCTCGCCGACGGGAGGGCCGAAGGCGACGCGTCGGGCGCAGAAGAGCCAGCAGGAGCCGCGTCCGCGTCGGGCTCCTCGAGCCCCGCGTCGGTCACGGGAGGCTCCTCGTTCGCCGTCGACGCAGGCTCGATACGCGGGCGCGAGGTGCGCGGCGGCGCGGACACGGTGACGCGAGGTTTGTCGGCGGACGGCAACGAAGACGCGTCGGCCGACGCGCTCGCCGAAGGGAGCGCGCTCGGGGCGCGCGGGTCGCCGCCGTCGTAAAGCGCGAGGCGCACGAGCAGCGCGACCGTCACCGCGACGACGGCCATGCCGAGGATCACTTGCCCGCGCTTGCGTTCGGCCGGCAACGACTCCTGGGCGGGCGGCGTCTCGTGGTGGATCGACGAAGCCGAGGCGCGGCCCGGCGCGCTCGGCGCGGTGGCGCGAGGTGGCTCGATCGCGGGCGCGAGCGCCTCGGCGAGGGCCTCGCCGAACGCCGCGCAGCTCTCGAAGCGATCACGCGGCGCCTTGGCCATCGCCATGGCGAAGACGTCGTCCACGGCGGCGGGCAGGCCGCGGCGCGCGGCGATCCGGTTCGGCGGATCCCGGGCGATCCGCGCGGCGACCTCGACGGCGTCGTCACCGGGGAAGGCGCGCTCGCCGCAGAGGCCCTCGTAGAGCGACGCCGCGAGGGAGAACTGATCACTCGCGGACGAGAAGTTCTTCCCGCCGAACGTCTCGGGCGCGCTGTAGGCGGGGGTGCCCATGAGGCCGCCTGCGTGCGTGAGCGTCGAGTCGGGGATGCGGGCGATGCCGAAGTCGGCGATCTTTCCGCCGGTGCGCGAGAGGATGATGTTCTCGGGCTTGATGTCGCGGTGGAGGATGCTCTCGCCGTGGGCGAACGTGAGCGCGCTCCCGAGCTCGCGCGCGAGCCGCGCGGCCTCGCCGGCGGACATCGGGCCGGCCTTGAGGCGTTGCTTGAGCGTCGGGCCTTCGACGTACTCGAACACGAGGTAGAGCCCGAGCCGCGGGTCCTCGCCCATGTCGTGCAGCGTGACGAGGTTCGGGTGGGCCACGCGCGCCGCGGCGCGGGCCTCGTGGCGCATGCGGGCGAGCAGCCCCTCGCGCACGTCGCGCGGGATCAGGAGATCGTCGCGCAGGAGCTTCACGGCCACGTCGCGGCCGAGCACGGGATCGTGGGCGCAGAGCACGCGCCCCATGGCACCTTCACCGACGAGGCGCAAGACCTCGTAGCGCCCGATGATCCTGGGCAGCTCGAGATCGGGCTGGGAGGGATGGGGCTCGGGCACGCGTTCGTCGGTTTTAGCTGCCATGCGGGGGTGAGGGAAGGGCGGATACGCTTCGAGCGACGAACAGATCGAGGCTCGCGCCGAGCGTCCAGTGAAGCAGGAAGGGCCCGAGCATCGAGCGACTTCGGAGGGCGAGGGCGCCGAAGAGCAGGCCACCCGGGAGGGTCAGGAGGACCTCCAGGGCGGGCTTGCCGACGTGCACGAGGGTGAAGGGTACGAGGTGCAGCACCACAGCGGCCGGACCTCCGAGATCCCGCGCGAGGCCCACGACGAGCAGGCCCCGAAAGAAGAACTCCCAGGCGAAAAACGCGGCGCCCCACATGCCGATCCACCCGATCCACCCGAAGACCCCGGAGATCCCCGCGGTGTGGGTCCTGTAGTGCGCGGCGACCCCGGGCGCGCGGGAGAGGACGGCGGCGCCGATCACCACGAGGGGCAAGAGCGCGAGCGTGGGCGCCGCCCAGCGCCGCAGCTCGCCGATCCCGAGCCCGAGGTCCGCGGGCCGCTGCCCGAGCCCGAGCCGGGCGAGGACGAGGGGGAAGACGAGCAGGAGGATCACGTGGGCCAGGACCCAGCCGGCTTGCCGCTGGATCCGCGGGTCGAGGAGCGTCCCGAGCGGTCGGACGAGCGCGCCGCCGAGGGCCGAACCTTCGAAGCGCAGGAGGGCGAGCAGCGCGCACGCGACGGCGAAGGCGAGCACCCCGCGCGAGAGCGACGACGGTCGCGAGGTCGTGCCGGCGCCCTGCATCCCGTGGCATCGTAGCAGGTCCTCGTGATTCCTTGGTTCACGTTTCCGACACTTCCGTTTGGGCTCCAAGCATTTGGTCTCCTGCTCACGCTCTCGGTGATCGTGAACCACCTCGTGATGGTGCGTCGCGCCCGCCTGCTCGGGCTCGGCTCGAAGGGGGCGATCGAGGCGCTGGCGATCGGCACGGTGATCGCTGCGATCGTCGGCGCGTACGGCGTGGGTCGGCTCGTGGGTGGGGGCGGGACGCTCTCGTCGGCGGGTGGTTGCCTCGGCGGGCTCGTGGGCCTCGTGCTGCTCGCGCGGGCGCTCCGCATGCCCGTGCTCGGCGCGTCCGACGCGATCGCGTTCGCCTTTCCGTTTGGGTGGTTCTTCGCCCGCGCGGCCTGCGCGTTCGCGCACGATCATCCCGGCCGGCTCTCCACGTCCTTTTTCGCCGTGCGATACCCGGGCGGCGCGCGCTTCGATCTCGGCTTGCTCGAGTGGATGGCGACGCCGCTGCTCGTCGGGCTCGTGGTCGTCGTGTCGCGCCGCGCGGCGAGGCCGGGCGTGGTGACGGGTGTGCTCGCGCTGGCGTACGGAGCGCTCCGTTTCGGGCTGGATTTCCTGCGCGCCGAGGACTTCGGCCGCGGGCCGGATCCGAGGTGGCTCGGGCTCACGGCGGCGCAGGGGGTTTGCCTCGGGGTGTTGATCCCGGCGGGGCTTGTCTTGCTCGTGTCGGAGAGTGCGCGGAGGGAGCCGGTCACCCGTCGAGCCAGCTCTTGATTTCTGGGTACGCGACGAGGGCTGCGCGGCACTCGGGGGAGAGGTAGATGGAGAGGAAATCCTCCGCGACCCTGCTCTCCGCGACGCGGAGGATCGCAGCGAAGACGCTCACCTGGGGGTACTCGCACAGCGCTCGTTGCGTCTCCAGCGCCGACGCAAAATCGCCTCTCTTGCAAGCGTTCGCGTAGCGCACGATCAAGCCATCGACAGCGGCCCAGGCGATGACGCGGCTTCGTTCCAGAGGGCCGCGGTCGAGCCCGAACACGGGGATGCTGTTCTCTCCTTTGTCCGTGAGGGGAACGAACTTGCCGATCGGCGTCAGGACGAGGTGGTCCAGCGGATCGTCCTCCGTCGGGTTGATCAGGAGCGGCTGTCCGTGCTTGCGCGGAAAACGATCTCGCTTGTGGTTGCTGTTGCAGGCGCTGCACGCGAGCAGGAGGTTGCTCCAGTCGAAGGCGCGGCAGGGAGCCTGCTTCTGCGGCCAGAAGTGCTCGATGTCCGTGCCCTCGTTGCTCTCGCAGTACATGCAGCGCTCGACGCCGGGCGCCATCTCCTTCAGCGCCGCTCGGATTTCGTTGAACGTCGCTCCGGCCTTCTGTCTCCAGAGCCGCCTGGCCTCGTCCTTTCGAGCCTTCGCGAGCTTGCTGCGCGAGGGCGCCGAGCGACCTGCCTCCACGATCTTGACGGTTTGTTTCCACAGGATCCGCGTCGCGTGTTCGCTCAGCGGCTCCCTTCGCAACTTTCTCACCCCGACTCTCCCAGCTTGCGCAGCGTCTGCTGGACGAGGAAGCTCCCCGTCTTCGGCAGCAGCGCCGACAAGCGGTACATCTCCTCCTTCTCGTCGGGAGTTGCGTGACCACGCATCATTTTCGCCTGGAGCTTCGCCACGCGGCTGCGTAGCGCCTCGGCCTCATCCGAGTGGGCACGCTCGAGCCCGAACAACGCCGTCATGACGGCGTCGTCGACATCGCCGTAGACAACCGTGTTGTACAGGTCTTCGGAGACGTGCTCGACGCGCTCTCCCGAGCCGGGCACGGGCAAGCGGATGAGGCCCTTCGGATCGGCCGCCTGGCAGACGAAGGGGCTGTGCGTCGTGACGATGAACTGAACGTTCGGGAAGTGCTCCTTGAGCCAGAACCCGATCCGCTGTTGCCAGGAGACGTGGAGGTGAGCGTCGACCTCGTCGATGAGGACGATTCCTTGGTGGGCGACCTGAACCACGTGTTTGCCGTCGACCTCGCGGCGCGAGATGTCGAGCCTTTCGCCGAAGCGACGATACATCTGCCGGACGATGTCGAAGACAAGGGCGATCGCCGCTCGGTAACCATCGCTGAGGCTGCGGAGCGTGAGGGTGACGCCGTCTCGTTTCACCAGCAGCCCGCGCTGCATGTCGAGGGAGATCACGGAGGAGCCAGGAGGGAGAAGACCGTCATCGAGCAGCGAAAGGACGTTCTCGTAAACCAAAGCATGCTTGCGCGCGTCATCGAGCAACGTTTTGGCCTCTGCTTCGCTCGTCCTGCTTGCGCGATCTTGCAGATCGAGCCGGATCGCGTGGATGTCCTTCAGCCAGTGGATCGACTCTGCCAGCGTGACGTCCTCGTCGAAGAGACTCGCAAGCCCTGCCTGCATCTGGGGCCCTGGCTGCTTGTAGTCGTCGCGAAAACCAAGTCGGCGGAGGGGGCCGTATGCCGCAATGAACCATCCAGAGGGATTATTGTCCCAGGGACCGCGGTATCGATGTGGCTCGGGTGGGTACTCGGACAGGGATGGGACGAGGAGGACGACGTCTTGTGGCGTCCAGAGGAAAGGCTCGCCGTCTCCTGAAGACATCTCCCACGAGAGCCCGGTCCAGAAATGCGTGCGTTCGTCGCGGTAGGCCTCGTCGTCACCGATCCAATCGCCAACGCTGCACTCCAGCTCCGTCGTGATCTGCGCCTTGCGTTGGCTGGTCCGGACCCAATCGACAAAGCTCTTCTGCAAGCTCCTCGCGACGTCCGGCCCCGCCACGGCCAGCGCGATCGCCTTCAGCAGCGTCGACTTTCCCGTCCCATTCCGCCCGGCGAGCACCGTCCAGCCGGCCAGCGACCCATCCGGCCGCGTCAGGTCGAGCTCGACCCGGTCGAAGCAGCGGATGTTCTCGATGAGGATCTTGCGGATGTACATCTGCTTCCGTCACTTCATGGGCTCAGCCAGGCTCGTTCGCTAGCAACATCGCGCCCCCGGGCAGGTGTCAACCCATCTTCGCCCGGGCGAGCACCCTCAAGGCCACCCCGTCCCCGCCCGCAACGCTTGCCCCAGGAGCGAGCTCACCGCGTTCGCCACGAGCGCCCAGCCGAACGCCCTCTTCGCCGTGATGCCCGCTCTCCAGAAGTACGCCGCCTCCACGGCGACGGCGAACCCCTCCGCGAGCACCCCGTAGCCGAGGTAGTACCCGAGCTCGCCCAGCACGAAACGCCGATCCATCTGGATCGCCGCCACGTACATCCACCGCCACACGGCGGGCAGGACGAACCACACGATCGGGTGCGTGATCGCGCTTGCGCCGAACGCCACGCGTGGTCGCACGCCGAGGGCGCGTTGGTAGATCGGCACCTCGATCACCTGCGTCAGGACGAACGCGACGCCGTACCGGGCGAGCGCCTCCCCGGTCGACATCGTCGTCAGGTCGAGGCCTGGGCCGCGGACGCCGGGCGGAAGCCTTCGGCCCAGAGAAGCGCGCCCGCGGCGAGCTCGAGGTGGCCGTGGAAGAAGGCCAGGCGCAGGTAGCCGTCACGCGCCGCGCCGGGGCCGAAGAACGCCCAGCCGATGAGCCCGATCGCGCCGATCACCGAGAGCCACAGGACGAGCCCGCCGAGGTCCCCCGCGAGCGCACGGAAGCTCTGCCGGTACGAGCGCGGCGTCTTGCTCGGACGATCGTCCTCGGGCATGAGCCGCAACCACACGATGTAGTGCGTCGCCTGCGCGAAGGCGTAGAGCAGCACGAGCCGCGTGGCGAGCGGGCTCGTCGGATCGGGGCTCAAGCTCCACGCGAGGTAACGCATCCCGAGCCCCGTCCACGCCGCCTCCGCGCCCCCGCTCCACGCGAGCAGCGGCCCTGCGGCGCCGAGCAACATCGCCGCCGTCCCCGCCGCGAACAGCACGATCGGCGCGACGTGTTGCCGCGACTGCCGGGGCCGCCACGCCCACCAGATCACGACCGCGACGAGGTTGTGCAGGTGCGCGAAGGCGAGGTCGGCGAGCCAGCCCGCGTGTTGCGCCATCACGAAGAGCGCGCCCACGACGCCGAGACCGACGAGCCGCCGCGGCCACGACGTACGCGCCACGCAGAGCGCGAGGGCCGCGCCGACGAGGCCGCCGCGCACGCCGTAGCCGAGGCCCGCGGCGAGGATGCCCGCGCCGATCGCCGCGAGCACGAGTGGCCTTCGATGCAAGCCCGGCCGCGCCACGAGGTAACGCACGTCGGCGAGCACGTGCGGGATGCCCCAGACGAGCGGCCCGAGCACGAGCATCACCACGGGCAGCGTCGAGGCCAGGAAAAACGCGCAGACGATGAGGACCGAGCCGAGGACGGCGACGCGGCGCTCGCGATCGACGAGCAACGAGCGCGAGAGGAACGGGCCGAGCAGGCGCAGGCCGAGGCGGCGCAGGTGGTCGAGGCCCGCGAGCGGGGCGTCGAGCGGCGGCGCCGGGATCGCGCCGACCGAGCCGACCAGCCTGTGAAGCCGCCCTTGCCCTTGCATCGCCGGGTGTGTCTTCAGGTGGCGTGGACGTCGTGGTCGGCGGGGAGCGCGGGCCGCTCGCTCATGGCGCCGTCTTCGCCCGCGTCGGCGGGCGCCGGCGGCGGGGGAGGCGGCGGGCCGTCGTTGCCGAGGCACATGTCACGCGCGCCGAACCCGACGCCGATGACTGCGAAGAAACTCAAGCGCGACGCCATTCGCAGGAGAGAGGCCTTCATCGAGGAACCTTTCCACGGGCCAAAGGAAGCGCGGGTGCGCGGGCCCAGGCTGCACCCCCTCCGCTTATAGATGATTTCTGCCGACTCATGGAGTCCTCCACCGACGAACCGGTGCTCCGGGCTGGTTGTTCTAGGCTGGCGCGCACGGGGAGCGTAACCTTTGGCCGCGAGCCAACCCCGACCATGAAAGCCGGCACCAGGATCGGTGGAAAGTACCGCCTCGTGCGCCCCCTCGGGGAGGGCGGGATGGGCGTCGTATGGGCTGCGCAAAACGAGCTCACGGAGCGCGAGGTCGCGCTGAAGCTCATCCGCGGGGCCGACACCTCCGAGGACGCGCGCCTCAGGCTCCTCCGCGAAGCACGCGCCTGCGGCCGCATCGTCCACAGGAACGTGGTCGAGATCTACGACGTCGGACAGACCGACGCGGGTGATCCGTTCCTCGTGATGGAGATGCTGAGCGGCGAGACCGTGGCCGAGAAGCTCACGCGTGAGCGCAAGATCGCCCCCGCGGTCGCGCTGCGGATCGCCGCCGAGACGGCGCGTGGCCTCAAGGCGGCGCACGCGGCGCGTGTCATGCACCGCGACCTCAAGCCCTCGAACCTCTTCCTGCACGAGGAGCCCGGCGCCGAGGCCCCCGTGCTCAAGATCCTCGACTTCGGCGTCAGCAAGACCCTCCAGCAAGGCTCGGACTTCACGGCCACCGGCAAGACCATGGGCTCGCCCGCGTACATGAGCCCCGAGCAGGTCCGCGGGCTCAAGACCGTCGATCACCGCACCGACCTCTGGTCCGTCGGCGTGGTCCTCGCCGAGATGCTGAGCGGCCGCCGCGTCTTCCAGGGCCTCACCCCGTACGGCGCCGCCGCCGAGGTCCTCTCCGGCCGGATCCGCGGCCTCGCGGACCTCATGCCCGACGCGGATCCGAAGATCGCCGCCGTCGTCGACAGGTGCTTGCAGCGCGACGTGGACAAGCGGTTCGCCACCGCCGACGCGCTGCTCGAGGCCCTCACGCCGCTGCTCGGCGACGACCGGCCGGGCCTGCCGCCCGCGGCCGCGATCAAGGCAAAACCCGCGTCCATCGCGCCGGCGCCTCCGCCCTTGCCGGTGATCACCTCGACGGACGGCGGCGCCGATCTCGACGAAGCGACGCCGACGGACTTCGCGCCGCCGCCCATGATCGACGACAGCTCGGCGTACGCGGTGCCGCTCGACATGCGCGACACCGTGCGCCCTGCGCCGCTCAGCATGCCGCCGTCGGGCGCGCATGGCCTCCCGGTGCTCGGGCGTGACTCGGCCCCGCCGGACGACGCGGACCTGACACGCGCCGATCCGCTGCCGGCCGGGCTCGCCGCGGCCGCCGACGAGGCGTCGCCGCCGCCGTCCTCGGTCGCCTCGCAGGTCGTGCTCTGGGACGACTACCTGCGCAAGAAGGCCGAGAGCCCCGACGCGTCGCTCGCCACCGAGTCGTCCGAGCGTGACGCCGCCGCGTCGATCGAGGCGGCTTCCAGGGATCGGCGGGCCGTCTACGCCGCGCTGGGGTTCGTCGTCGTGGCGCTCGTGGCCTTCGCGACGGTCATGCTGGTGCGGTAGGCGTGATCAGCCCGCGCAGCCGGGGCACCTCTGGCGCACGAGCTCCTCGGCCTTGCGCAGCCGATCCTTCGCGCTCGCGCAGCGGGCGGCCTCCGCGCCCGCGAGGTCACAGAGGTGCGTGGCGGCGCGCTCCATCGAGTCGAGGGCGCGGCACGCCGTCGAACACGGGTCGGCCGAGACGGGCTTGGGCGCGGCGTCTGCCGGGCGCGCGGGCCCCTCGGCGCGTTTGGCTTCGGCCTCCGTTTTTCCCACGGCCTCGCCCGGCGGAGGCGCGTACGCCGTGGGCGCGGTCGGCGGCGTTGCGTAGGTCGGCTCCTCGACTGCTTGTTGCGCGACGGCGCCGCCTTGTGCTTCGTCGATCGGACCTGCCGTCATCCGCGTCGGGGCCACGCCGAGCGCGAGGTGCACCTCCTGTTCGGCTTGATCCAGCGCGGCCCAGGGGTCGTCTCCCGGGGCCTGCGTTCCGCTGTCTTCGGCCGGGGGCATGCTGCCTCCGCAGCCAAACGCGAGCATGGCGGCGGCGAACGAGGCCAGGGCGAGAGCGACGATCCGCGTGGCGCGGCAGGGCTTGCGTTTCATGGGAGGCTCCACGTTGGGACGTTCGGCGCGCTGGATTCGGCTCAGGGCTCTTGCGGCCTCTCGCGGGTGAACGCGCGTCTCGCCCGCGCCTTACAGACCCATCGCGCTCTTCGCGCCGGTCTCGTGTAGCTCGAGCAGCTCCTTCAGGACGGGCTTGCCGGCGACCGTCCCCTCGGACTTCACGAACCCCGTGATCGGCACGGCTGGATGGCGGAACGTCCTGGCCTTCGTGGTGACGCCGAGCGCGGCGCGCTCCACGTCCTGCACGAAGCAGCCCTTGAACGAGCCGCCGTGGACCTTCACGTCCGCGCGTTCGGCCTTGTCGAGCTCCGGCAGCTCGAGGACGCCGACGTACTCCTCGATCACGTCGCCGGCCGTGTTGATCGTCGGCCCTGCGTACTCCTGCGCGGGCGCGTCGCCGGCCTTCACGCGCAGCTTGCGCACGGCGCTCTTGTCGAGCTTCTTCCGCGCGCCCTCTTCCAGGAGGAGCTGGACGACCTTCGTGCCGCTCGGCGTGTTCGACTCGATTTCGTACCAGAACGCCGTGTCTTCCTTGCCGACGATACGCACGATCATCTGCGAAGGCGGCTCGCCTTTGGGCTCGACGGACAGGCGGATCCACTGCCCCACGGCGGGCGGCGCGAGCGTGAAGCTCTCGGGCGCGGGGTACTCTTTCACCGGCCGCGTGGGCTTCTTCGGCCTGGGCGTCGCCTCGGGGGCCGTCGCCTGCGGGGCCGGATCCTGGGCCTGGGGCTCTGCTTTGCCCTGACAGCCGAGGGCGACGAGCGCGAAGAGGAGCGAGCCGAGGCGTTTCGGGATCCGCGTCATCGGGACGAAAGGAAGCACGACGCCGAAGGAATTGGCAAGCGAGACGGGCCTCGATACGCTCGCCCGCCATGTCCTCGCTGGTGATGTCCTTGCCCGATGGGTACGCGCTGCTCGGCGCTGAAGAGAAGCTCGAAGCGCTCTGGGCGCGCGTCTCGGAAGACCCGTACGCGGAGGGCGCGCTCCCGACGCGTGTGCCGGGCCCGTGGGGTCGGCGCAAGCTCTTCAGCACGGAATGGAACCGCGGCTCGTTCGAGCTCTCGGGCGACGAGCTGCCCGCGGATCGACCGAAGCTCGTCCACACGTACGGCGCGTGCGCGCGCGTGACGTTGAAGATCACGGCTCCGCACCCGTACACGGGCATCTTCGCGAAGGGCGGCGCCGCGCTCCTTCGATTCTCGGACGCGAAGGGGGGAGGGGCGTTTATGCCCTCGATCGCGCTGAAGTTCATGGTGAGCGGCAAGCCCTCGCAGAACTTGCTGGCGCTGCCGAACGACTATCGCGAGAAGGGCGACCTGCGATGCTTCTCGAGCGTCTATTGCAACGCGACGGTGCCGGCGAAGGAGCTCGATTCGAAGCTCGTGCAGGGCGCGTTCGAGAAGGCCGCGAAGGCGCTCGGCGGGACACGTCTCCACGCGGTGTACCTGCCGCTGCACCACCTGGCGGGCATGAGCGCGGACGGCGCGGCCGTGGAGAGCGCGGTCGTGCCCGATCGTGTCGAGTTCCACCCGACGGAAGAGGTGAAGCGCGCTTGCCCGGACGCCAGGGATTTTCGGGTCTCGCTGGGCCGGGTCCCGAGCGGGATCAAGCTCTTCGACGTGCGCGGCGCGGCGAAGATCGACACGAAGGCCGAGCCGATGGGAGAGGTCTGGCTGGAGAGCGGGTTCGTGGCGTCGCGGTATGGGGACGAGCGGCTGTTTTTTGCGCATGACGTCGGGCCGAAGGCGGCGACGCCGCATTGAGCTGCTCGGACTCCGTCGGTCGCGCGGTCGACGGCACACCCGAGCCACTCGGACTCCGTCGGCCGTGCGGTCGACCGCGCACCCGAGCCACTCGGACTCCCTCAGGTGCGAAGTCGATGATGCACTCGAGCTGCTCGGACTCCCTCAGGTGCGAAGTCGATGACGCACTTGAGCCGCTCGGACTCCGTCGAGTGCGTGGTGGATCACGCACCCGGGCAGGTCCGACTCCGTCGGGGGCCTCGTCGACCAGGCCCCCACGCGACTTTACCTCGTGCTGCGATGGGGTTCGTCACCCCGGCGGCCTCATCCCGAGCTGCCAGAACAGGAACGAATACACGTCCGTCGCCTCCTCGATCTTCTTCGAGATCGGCTTCCCCGCCCCGTGCCCGGCCTTGCCCTCGACCCGCAGCAGGATCGGCTTGTCCCCGCCCGCCTCCGCCTGCAGCAGCGCCGCCATCTTTCGCGCGTGTAGCGGATCCACCCGGCTGTCGCCCTCCGCCGTCGCGAAGAGCACCGCGGGGTAGGCCGCCCCCGGCTTCACGTTGTGGTACGGCGAATATGCGCGCAGCCACTCGAATTGCGCAGGATCCTCCGACGAGCCGTACTCCGGGATCCAGAGCTTCGCGATCAAGAACTTGTGGTAGCGCAGCATGTCGAGCAGCGGCACCGCGCACACCGCCGCCCGGAACAGCTCCGGCCGCTGCGTGATCGCCGCGCCCACGAGCAAACCCCCGTTCGAGCCGCCCATCACCGCCATTCGCTCGGACGACGTCACCCCGTCCGCCACGAGCTTCTCCGCGACCGCATACAGATCGTCGAACACGTTTTGCTTCGCGCCCAGCATCCCCGCGCGGTGCCACGCCTCGCCGTATTCGCCGCCGCCGCGCAGGTTCGCCACCGCCAGCACGCCGCCCTGCTCCAGCATCACGTACCGCGAGCCCGCGAACGCCGGCATCTGCGCGATGTTGAAGCCGCCATACCCCGTCAGCACCGCCGGCGCCTTGCCGTCCCGCGCCACGCCCTTTTTGTGCACCAGGAAGTACGGCACCATCGTCCCGTCCTTCGAACGCGCCTTCTCCTGCGTCACCACGAACTCGGACGCGTCCACGGGCGGCTGGATCTCGGCCCAGGTGTTCACCTTCTCGGTCGCGAGATCAAATCGCAAGATCGTGCCCGGCACGGCGAACGAGGTGAAACCGACAAACGCCTCGTGACCGTCCCACGCGCCGCTCACCCCGCCCGTCGTGCCCATCGTCGGCAGCGGGATCTCGCCCTTCGGCTCACCCGTCGCCGAGAACCGCCGCACCACCGAGCGCGCGTCGACGATGTACGTCGCGAAGATCTGCCCGCCGATCGAGGTCGCCGTCTGCAAGACGTCGCTCGTCGCCGGCAGGATCTTCTTCCAGTGCTCGCGCGCGGGCTTCTGCGGATCGACGCGGTAGAGCTCGTACGTCGGCGCGCCGTCGTTCGTACGGACGAGGAGGAAATCGTCGTACACGTCGACGTCGTAGATCGCGTTCTCCTTCGGCACCACGAGCGGGACGAACTTCGCCTTCGGCCCGGCCTTGTGATCGAGGAGGTACGCCTCGACCCGGCTCCAGCCCATGTGCACGCTGGCCACGAGCCAGCGGCCGTTCGGGGAGATGCTCACGCTCGGCGAGTCCGTCATCGCGCGGCCCTCGCCGAAGACGAGCGCGTCCTTCGCCCAGGGCTCTCCGATCCGATGCAGGTAGACCTTGCGGTGGTAGTGCTCTTCCCCGTCGGGCACGTCGCCCTTCTGCGGGAATCGCGTGTAATAAAATGATTTCCCGTCCGGCAGCCAGGCGACGGAGGCGTAACGCGCGCGCGGGATCACCTCGGTCTCGGGCAGGTCTTTGCCGGTCTCGACGTCCATCACGTGCAACGTGCTCTGCTCGTCGCCGCCCGAGGAGATCCCGTACGCGAGCTTCTTGCCGTCCCACGACGGCGCCCAGAAATCGAGCGAGACGAGCCCGTCTTTGCCGAGCGTGTTCGGGTCGACGAGCTTGTGATCCGCGCCGGTGACGCCGTCGCGCACGTAGAGCACGGGCTGATCCTCGGAGGGCGCCTGGCGCGTGGAGAAGTAGCGGCCTTTGCCCTTCTTCGCGCCGTAGACCGCAGGGCTGCCGACATGGCCGATCCGCAGGAGCGACTCGATGCGGCGCGTGAGCGCGGCGCGACCGGGCAGCGCGGAGAGGGCCTTCCCCGTGCGCTCGTTCTGCGCGGCTTGCCAGGCCTTCACCTCGGCGCTCTCGCCGTCCTCGAGCCAGCGATACGGGTCGTGGATCTCCTCGCCGTGCAGCGTCTCGACGACATCCTCGCGCCGCGTGGGCACGGGCGGCTCGCGGCGAGCGGGCGCGGACGCGGGCGCGGAGGAGGCCTCGCTCGGATGGGGATCGGCGGGCGGAGAAAGGGGAGGGGGAGGGTTGGTTCCAGAGCAGGCCATGGCGACGAGCAAGAGGGGCAGGAGCCAGCGGCTCGCGGGACGTTCGAGGGGGCGCACGGCAGCGCGCATCTTGGACCGCTCGCGCGCCGTCAGCACTTCAATTCCGCCGCCGGATCACGTAACCAGGAGACCATGCATCGCACCCTCGACGTCGTGACCTCGCTCGCCGCCTCCGTGGCGCGCCTCGGCGGAGGTTTACGTTCCGGGCACCGCGGCGAGCGTCCGGACAAGTTGCTCGAGCTCTACGAATTCGAGGCCTGCCCGTATTGCCGCAAGGTCCGCGAGGCCCTCAGCATCCTCGACCTCGAGGCGATCATCTACCCGTGCCCGCGCGGCGGGAGCCGCTTTCGCAAGGTCGTCGAGGCGCGCGGCGGAAAGCTCCTGTTCCCCTACCTCGTCGATCCGAACACCGACGTCGCGATGTACGAGTCGAACGACATCGTCGCGTACCTCTTCCGCGTCTACGGCGACGGCGAGGTGCCGCTGCACCTGCGTCTCGGGCCGCTCACGAACGCGACGGCGATGATGGCGTCGGCGCTGCGCCCGGGGTTCGGCGCGTTCGCGCGGCCGTCGCGCGCGCCCGAGCAGCCGCTCGAGCTCTGGAGCTTCGAGGCCTCGCCGTTCTGCCGCATCGTGCGGGAGGTCCTCTCCAGCCTGGAGATCCCGTACCGGCTGCACAACGTGGCGAAGGGCAGCCCGAGCCGTCAGGCGTTCCTCGCGCGCTCGGGCAAGATGCAGGTGCCCTTCCTCCACGACCCGAACACGGGCGCGGACATGTTCGAGTCGGCGGACATCGCGGACTACCTGCGGAGGACGTACGAAATCCGCTGACGACACGGACAAACCGCCGCCGCTCGGCCCTGCGATCGGGCCGAAATCGACGCTTTACCTGGTGGTCTCGTTCCGCCACCCGGACGGGCTCGTGGGGACGTTCGACCTCGAGGGCTACGAGAAGAAGCTGCTCGCGCGCGGCGACTTCAAGCCGAAGAAGATCGACGATCCGGCGCTCCTGCCGCACCTCAACATCCACGTGCGCGACGGGCGCCTCCTGCGCGCCTACGAGCCCACGGGCAAGCTCGCGAACCTCTTCGATCCCCGCGCGACGTGGCTCTTCGAGCGCGCGCCGAAGAGGGCGAAGGCCGAGGCCGAGCCGGGCAAGAGCGACGCGGACAGAGGCGACAAGGAGCCCCGCAAGGAGAAGACCGGCGGGATGCCCTGCAAGATCACCACGCCGCCGCGGCTCTTCGTGATCGAGACGGGGTACGTGTTCGTGGTGCTCGGCATCAAGCCGACGACGCCCACGATGACGGCGTTCCAGGACCTCTACGCGGCCGTCGTGCGCCGCGGCATGACGCACCTCCTGCCGGAGAACATGCCTCGCAAGAAGGCGGGCAAGGACGGCGAGATGAAGCCGCACCCGCTCGTCGTGATGGGCGAGGAGGGCGGGATCGAGGACACGACGATCCGGCACTGGCTCAAGCTCTTCATCCCGGAGGTGATGCTCGACGCGCCGATCGGGAGCTGGCCGAACCCGATGAGCGTGAACGTGCTCTTCACGGAGGGCTTGCCCGACGCGGGGGCGCGGCATCGGCTCCGGCTCGCGCACGGCAGCGATCAGCCGATCGATCCCTCGGCGGCCGACTGCCGGATCGAGAACCACCCCGCGATGTGGGAGCCGTCGGCGCGCGAGCTCTGCGTGTTCTCGCCGGTCGGCGTGACCTGGATGATCTGGCCGATCGAAGCGAGGGGCCTGCTCTCGCAGTTCGACTCGATGATGCTCGAGCGGTACCTCTACAAGTGGATCATGGTCGAGCACGAGCGCCTCTTCTTGCTCGAGCTCTCCTCGGCGTGCGCGAGCATGTCGAACCGCCCCGACGGCCGCATCTTCGGGCGCCTGCGCCTCGCGTTGCTCCAGTACACGGCGAAGTTCAGCTTCGGCCACATCAGCTCGGAGGAGCGCCACGACCGCTTCTACTGCGGCCTGCGCGGCGCGCTCGACATCACCGGGCTCTTCGAGGAGGTGAAGGGCGAGATCACCGAGATCGACGAGTACCTCTCGGACAAACGCGCCGATCTCCTGAACCAGGTCCTCGCCTTCTTGACCCTCGTGCTCACGCCGGTCGGCCTCGTGATCGGCATCTTCGAGCGCGAGACGCTGCCCGCCTTCGATTTCGCCCTGAAAGACCTCGTCTCCGCCGAGACGGCGTGGGCGACGTGGAGCAAGCTCGTCTTGCACGTCCCCTTGTGGCTGACCGCGCTCTCGGCCGTCGTCGGCTTCGTCCTGTTCACGCGCCTGCTCGGCATGAACACGGTGCGTGGCCTGGTCCGGCGGATCAAGAACCCGGACGACGAGGACGCGTAGGGCGCTTCAGCGCGTGTTCAATGCGGCGAAGAAGGCGTCGAGTTTGTTCGCGTCGAGGTCGCCGCCCGTGCGAACGCCGTTGCAGAGGTCCACGCCGAAGGGGCGCACGGTGCGGATCGCGGCGGCGAGGTTCTCCGGCTTGAGCCCGCCGGCGAGGTAGACCGGCAGGCGCACGCGCTCGCAGAGGCGCGCGCTGATCTGCCAATCGTGCGTGCGGCCCGTCCCGCCGAGCTCCTTCACCGGCAGGTTCGGGTTGCCCGAGTCGAGCAGGACCGCGTCGACCTTGCCTTCGAGCCCGATCGCCTCGTCGATCGCCTCCTCGCCCATCACGTGTACGGCCTGCACGATCCCGATGCCGGGCATCGCCGCGCGGAGCTCTTCGTACGTGCCGGACTCGAGCCGATCGAGGATCTGCACCACGCTCGTGCGTACGCGCCGCTGCTGCTCGATGATGGCGCCCGCGTCCTGGTGGCTCGTGAGGAGGAAGGTGGCGACGCCGGGCGGGACCTTCGCCGCGATGGCCGCGATCTGCGCCTCGTCGATCGCGCCCGGCCCGCTCGGGACCGGGCCCACGAGGCCGAGGGCGGAGGCGCCCGCGCGAATGGCCATCCACGCCTCTTCCTCGGAGGCGATGCAGCAAATCTTTACGCGCGGGAATGGTAAGGGCAGGGGGCGCATCGCGACATTGCGGGCCTTCCTTGCCCGCCGGCTCACCTCTACGCGGAAGCTTTGCCGATGTGAAGTTTTTTTCCGCTCGGCGCTCACGCCCCCGCGATTGCGTCGCCGCGGAGACGAGGGGCCCGCGGCCCCGCGCGTGGATCGTTTTTCCACCTGGTGCGCCGATGATCCACCGCATTTCGAGAGCATTCCGGATGGTTTACCGACCAGAGACCCGCGAAAGGGCTCGGCACGCCGCGTGCTGGAGAGGCTGGCATGGACGCTCGCCCGACCCAATTCCGTGTTCTCGCTCTCGCCGCTGCCCTCGCCGCCACGCCCATGTTCGCGGGCTGTATTGCCGAAGCGCCTCCCGAGGAGCTCGCCGGTGAGGCCGAGGCCGTGGAATCCCCCGAGCCCACCGATACGGTGGACGAAGCCGTGGCCGGCAGCACCGTCGCGCAAGCCGCGGCGTCGAGCTGCTCGACGACGAGCGTCAAGAAGCTCTCGCTCCAGATCATCGCGGAGGCGCGGTGCCTCAATCCGGACGCGTACGTGCCCATCACGAAGACGTCGAACGTGACGTTCGGCAGCGCGACGTTCGCGTACATCCAGAAGCCCGCGCGTGATCGGCTCGTCTCGGCGCTCAAGGCGAACCCGAGCAAGTCGCTGACGCTCAACTCGGCGCTCCGGACGGTCGCGCAGCAATACATGCTGTACAACTGGTACCAGAATGGCCGCTGCGGCATCAGCCTCGCCGCCAAGCCGGGCAACAGCAATCACCAGACGGGCCTCGCCCTCGACGTGAGCCAGTACAGCTCGTGGAAGACCATTCTGCAGAACAAGGGCTTCAAGTGGCTCGGGTCGAACGACCCGGTGCATTTCGATTACGCGGGCTCGGGCGCGGTGAACTACAAGGGCCTCGACGTGAAGGCATTCCAGCGGCTGTGGAACCGCAACAACCCGGGCGACACGATCTCGGTCGACGGCGTGTGGGGTCCGCAGACGGAGGCGCGCATGAAGAAGTCGCCCGCGGGCGGCTTCGCGAAGGGCGCGACGTGCGGGACGGCGATCGTGTACGACGGGCCGGAAGGCCACATCGACGGCGTGGACGAGGCATTCGATCGTGATCCGAACGACGCGGAGTTCTTCGTGCCGCTGCCGATCGACGCCGCCGAGGCGCAGCCGGAGCTCGAGCACGAGTCCTGCTCGGAGCACGCGCACTGAGGTTCGTGGGTCGCGAATGAAAAAAGGGCGCGGGATCCGATCCCCGCGCCCTTTTTTCATCTCAATCGCTCAGTACGGCAGATCGAGCGGATCCTCGCCCGGCGGCGTCTGGACCGGCGGCGACTGGACCGGCGGCGACTGGACCGGGGGCAATTGCGCCGGCGGCACGTCGAGCGGGCAATCGTCCTTCGGCGGCGGCGGCGGCGGCAGAGGCGCCTGCTGCACGGGCCCCTGCTGCGGAGGTCCCTGCACGGGCCCCTGCTGCGGAGGCCCCGGCGGCGGCGGCGGCGGCGGGGCCGGCGGCGGGGCCGGCGGAGGCGGGAGCGGCGCGCAGATTTCGATACAACCGCCGCCGTACGTCGAGCCCCCACATTCGAGACAGCGCTGCCCGCCCCCGCAGGTCGGATCGGGAATACATTGGTCGTTCTCGAGGCAATACCCCATGCACAGCTCGTCGGCCCCCGGGACACACGCGCCCGCGGGGAACACGCACGAGCCCGCGCAATCCCTGGCGAACGCGCAGCGCCCCGGCGGGAGCTCGGATTCGCAATGGAACCCCCGACACCCCGCCCTGGGCAACAACGCGTCGCCCCCAAAAGGCGTCCCTCGGGCGTCGCCCACGGCTTCCTGGCTGCTCTGCACAAGCCCCTCGGTCGAATCGTCTGCGACGCAGCCGATCACCATGGTCGCCAAGCTGCCGAAGATGACCCCAACGACGCCCCATCGCTTCATCATGATGGACCTCCCCCCAACCCTGCTCACGGCGGACGGCGCCGCTCGAGTGGGCGCACACCTCGCCCCTCGATACCAGCACCATCCGCCGCTCGCGGCTCCGTCCCCGACCGTGCGTGCCCTTTGTGCGACGCCTCGGTGAGGACTCTTGGGACGAGTGTAGCTGGAGGTGGGATACGGGCAAGGCGGGGAGAGGCCGGGCGCGCGGAAAGAGGCGCGGCGCAGGAGGCATCATTTCCTCGAACGGACCGTTGCGCGACGAACGGCGCTCGACCGTCCATCAGGGTATGCTCGTGCGTATGCCTTCGTTCGCGTCGCGCTCCCGCGGCCCCCTTCCGTTCCTGACGCTCTGCGCCTCGGCGCTCGCCTTGTCCTCGGCGCTCGTCATGGGCTGCCGTGACTCCCGGCAGCCGACCTACGCCCAGACGCAGCCCCCGCCGACGCAGTACCCGCCGCAGCAAGGGTATCCGCAGCAGGGCTACCCGCAGCAGGGTTACCCGCAGCAAGGGTATCCGCAGCAGCCGCAGCCGAACCCGCAGCAGCCCGCGCCCCAGCCCACGACCCAGCCCACGAGCCCCTTCCCCGGTATCCCGTGGCCGTTCCCCACGGCGCCCGCGGGAGGCACGCCGACGGGCGGGCTGCCGACGACGGGAGGGCTGCCGACCTCGCCGCTCACCGATCCAATCAACCTCGTCGACATCAACTGGCTGCGCAGCCAGGCCGGCGTGGTGATGGGCGAGCTCATCGCCGCGCTCCCCGCGAACAAGCAGTCCATCGTGCGCGACATCCCGTTCGTCGCGGATCCCACGCCCGGCGAGGTGAACGCGTTCGCCGCGTGTGACGATCAAGGCCTGCCGCTCATGGCCATCACGGACGGCCTGCTCGAGATCGAGGCGCACATCGCGCAGTACAAGGCGAACGACGAGATCTTCGGCACCCGCAAGCTCGACGAGTACCTGCGCATGCTCGCGCAGCAAGGCGGGATGGTGCGACCGCCCGCGGGCTTCATCGATCCAGGCCAGCAGATCGACATGCGCAAGGTGCAGCGCCAGCACCAGCTCTTCGACGAGCAGGTCGGCTTCGTGCTCGGGCACGAGCTCGGCCACCACCACCTCGGCCACCTCGGCTGCACGGCGAACCAGGGCGGCAGCCGCGGCGTGAACCCCGCCGATCTCGGCAGGATCCTCTCGCGAACGCTGCCCGCGTTCAACCAGCCGAACGAGCTCGCCGCCGACATGGCCGGGACGAACAACGTGCTCTCCGCGGGCGCGCGTCGCCAGAGCGGCTACCGCCTCACCGAGGGCGGCGCGCTGCTCACGCTGCAGTTCTTCTCGAACCTCGATCAGCTCACGCCCGCGACGGTCGTCTTCAACTTCGAACGCACGCACCCGCACCCGCTCGTGCGTATCCCGGTCGTGCAACAGACGGCCGCCTCGTGGCGCATGACCGGCGGCCAGCCGAACCCGTTCGGCGGCTTGTTCGGCGGCCAGTAATCAACGACGACGCATCACGCGCGCCGCCTCCACCGCGGCGCGCGGCTGCACCACCCCCCAGCCCTGCCGCTCGAGCGTGATCCCCGGCGTGCCTCTCGCCGTCGTCATGAGGATACGCCTGCACTCGTGCGGGCGCAGCGCGGGGTTCGCCTCGAGCATCTGCGCCACGACGCTCGACACGATCGGCGCCGCGAAGCTCGTGCCGTCGACGTGCTTGTAGTGGCCCGAGAGGACCTTGCGATCGTGCAGCTTCGCCGCGACGAGCTGGCGCACGAGGTACGGCTCGTGGCGGCCCGCGATCGCGTCGAGCTCGGCGTCCTCACCGGCGTGCGCGGCGAGCAGCTCGAAGAGCTCGTCGTCGTCGGCGTCGTCGAGCCGCTCGAGCAGCCGCGCCTCGACCGCCGTGGGCGTGCCGGGAAGGATCGGCGCCGCGACCCACATCGCCGGCGCGATGATCTCGGGCTTCTGCAGGCCGTCGAGCGTGAGCCCGTACGACGAGTGGTAGTGCAGCGATTGCTCGCCCGAACCGCCGTCGTCGAGGCCGCCGACCGCGATCACGCTCGGCGCGCTCGCCGGCGGCAGGACCTGATGATCCACGAGGTGCCCCGCGTTGCCGGCGGCCGCGACGACGACGATGCCTCGCCGCGACGCCTCGTCGGCCGCGCGCGAGAGGGGATCGGTGAGGAACGACTCCTCGTAGTCGCCGCCGCACGAGATGTTGAGGACGCGGATGCCGTACTTCTCGCGGTTCGTGATCACCCACTCGAGCCCGCGCCGGATGTCGTCGTGCACGATGCGGTGCGCGCCGCCGACCTTCACGAGCACGACGTTCGCTTCCCAGGCGAGGCCGCGGAACTGCCCGGCGGAGAGCGCGCCGTTGCCCGCCGCGACGACGCTCGTCATCATGCCGTGCCATGACGAGGCGTCCGAGCGCTCGAGCGCCTCGAGCCCCGCGCGCGGCGCGAAGAGGTCGTGGTAGGCGCTGATGCGATTGTACGGCGTCGTAAGATCGGGGTGGGCGTAAAACCCCGAGTCGAGGAACGCGATCGTGACGCCGCGCCCGGCGTATCGCGTGTCCGCGTCGAGTCGCTCCGCGATCGGCAGCACGCGCGTGCGTGCGCTCCACGGGCCCCTCTCGGGCATCAGTCGCTTTCGATCTTGAGACCGCACTCGGTGCAGAAGGTGTTGCCGACGTAGAGCTCGTGATCACAGCGCCGGCAGCGCGCCACGCGGATCTCGTCGATCGAGCGAGGACCATCGACCTCGACGTCGCCGCCCGCCGCGAGCATCGCGAGGTCGTCCGGGCTCATGACCTCCCGCAGCGCGTCGAGGTCCGCGGCGACGACGACCTCGTCGACGGGATCTTCGGGCGGCGGCGGGCGGTACGAGCGCACGCTCGGCGCGTCCTGGATGTCGCGGTAGCGCTGCGAGAACGGGATCGAGGCGGCGACCTCCTCCACGGCGAGCTCCGGCGCGTCGACCTCCGCCGCATCGATCTGCGCCTCCGAGGGCGGCGGCGTGTCGTCGGCGCGCACGAGCAGCGCCGAGATGTTGTCGACGCCGCCTGCCTCGTTCGCCATCGCGATGAGCAGCTCGCACGCCTCCGACAGATCACTCGTCAGATCGAAGACCTCGAGGATCTGATCGTTGGAGATCATACCACTCAGACCATCGGAGCAGAGCAGGAACATGTCGCCCGGCTCGATCCGCACGGTCTGCACGTCGACCTTCACCGCGTCCTTCATGCCGAGCGCGCGTGTGATCACGTTCTTCGGCAGGCGCGAGAGCTCGTCCTCGGTGAGATCGGGCTTGAGCGCGAGCGCGTCGTTGATGAGCGAGTGATCACGCGTGAGCTGCTCGATGGCGCCGTCGCGGATGCGATAGCAACGGCTGTCGCCGACGTGCGCGATGTGCAGGTTCTGATCGCCGTCGTAGTGGATCGCGACGATCGTCGAGCCCATGCCGCGGTGCTCTTTGTGCGTCGACGAGATCTCGTAGACGTCGCGGTTCGCCTTGCGCACGGCCTGCACGAGGCGCTCGGCGGGGCGCGGCAGATCGACCTCGTCGTTCGGCGTGGGCAAGGGCAGATCGCCTTGCGCCGTGGCCTCGAAGAAGTTCTGCATCGAGGTCGCCGTGAGGGCGCTGGCGACGTGTCCCGTGGAATGTCCGCCCATTCCGTCGGCCACCACGAAGAGGTCGAGGCTCTGCGCCACGAGCACGTTGTCTTCGTTGTGCCTGCGCTGGCGGCCTACGTCGGTCATGCCCGCGGCCACGAGGCGAAGGGCGTGGCGCGGCTGGGTCTTGGACATGCGACACGCGATTATAGCGGTCGCTCCCTGGGGCTCCGCTAGTTCCTCGTGTTGGTCCCCGACACGACGCCCGTCGCGCGCCCCCCCGGGCCCCCTCCGTCGTGGGCGCGCTCATACGGGGCGGTCGAACAAGGTTCCCGAGGGCCGTGCGCTTTGCGCTTTGCGCGCGGGCCGTGGTCGTTCTAGAGCCCTGCCGTGACGCTCCCCTGCCGCCTCCGCGCGTTCGTCGTCGCCGCCCTCGTCGTGGCCCCCTTGCCCGCCCTCGCGCAGACGCCCGCGCCGGCCCCGGAAGACGCCGACGAGGTCGAGGCCCCGCTCGAGCCCGGCGCAGGGATCCCGAAGCCGTACGCCCCCGACTGGCGCAGAGGGGCCTTCCTCCTGTCCGTGGGGGGCAGCTACGTCGTGCCCCTCGGCGCCGTCGCTTCGGGCGTCGCCGCGGGGGACCTCGTCTCCGGGGGGCTTGGGGTCTCGCTCGGGCTCGGTTACGGCTTGACCCGGCACGTCTCCTTCGAGATCGACGGCAGTTACGGCATGTTCGGCGGCGGCGCGGCCTGCGCGGGCTGCTCGGGCAGCACCCTCGGCCTCGGCATGCGCCTCGTCTACCACCTCGCCCAGGGCATCGCCTTCGACCCCCATGCGAGCTTTGGTGTTGGCTTTCGTACATCGCTCATCGAAGCACCCGAGACCGGCGCCGCCCCGGAGTTCGGCGTGGGCCGCTCGCAGGGCATCGACTTCGCGCGGTTCTCGCTCGGCGGCACGTTTTACCCGCACCCGGTCTTTGGCTTCGGGCCGTTCTTGGAGGGCACGATCGGCTCGTACCGGCTGCGCCCGGATCCGGCGACTTCGCCCGACATCTACGGGTTTTTCCAGGTGGGCTTGCGCGTGACGCTCGATCCGCTGCGCGGCGCCAAGGTGCGCGCGTCGGCCACGGTCGCCTCGACGCGTTGATCTTTTTTCGCAACTGCGAGCGCGACGCGTCGATGGAGTGTTCGTGAGCAACGAACACACGCGAGACGCGACGGTGGAGATCGGCGGAGGCGACGCGGCGCTCGGCGCTGCGTGGATCTGCGTGGACGACGGCGGAGACGAGCGCGTGGCGCGGCTCGGGCCCGGCGAGGAGATCGTCCTCGGCTCGGGGGAGGGCGCGCACGTGCGGCTCGTCGATCGCACGGTGAGCGCGCAGCACGCCGCGCTCGTGCATCGAGGCAGCGTGATCGAGGCGCGTGATCTCGGATCACGCAACGGGATGCGAGTCGCGGGCACGCGGGTCGCGCGCGCGTTTTTGTCGACGGGCAGCACGCTCGAGCTCGGCCGCGCCGTGGTGCGCGTCGAGGGGAGGGCGATCGAGGCAGCGCCGCGGATCGACGCGCCGCTGCCGCACCTCGTGGGGCGGAGCGCGCCGATGCGTCGGCTCGGCGGCGCGGTGCGCAGGCTCGCGCCGCTCAAGCTGCCCGTGATGATCCGCGGCGAGTCGGGCACGGGCAAGGACCTCGTGGCGCGCGCGCTGCACGACGAGAGCCCGCGCAAGGGCAGGCCGTTCGTCGCGCTGAACGCGGCGACGATCTCGCGCGAGCTCGCCGAGTCGGAGCTCTTCGGCCATCAGCGCGGCGCGTTCACGGGCGCGCTGCGGGATCGGCGCGGGGCGTTCCGCGAGGCGCACACGGGCACGCTTTTCCTCGACGAGATCGCGGCGCTGCCGCTCGACGTGCAAGCGAAGCTCCTGCGCGTGGTCGAGGAGGGGCTCGTGCGGCCGCTCGGCGCGGAGACGTCGACGGCCGTCGACGTGCGGCTCGTGGTGGCGACGTGCGAGCCGCTCGAGCAGATGGTGGCGGCGCGGCGCTTTCGTGCCGACCTGTACGAGCGGCTCGCGGTGTGCTTCGTGCGTGTGCCGCCGCTGCGCGAGCGCACCGAGGACATCGCGGCGCTCTGCGCGCACCTCTTCGTGACGTCGGAGCTCGGCCCGCGCGCGCTCTCACCCGGCGCGATCGCGGCGCTGCGCGGGGAGAAGTGGCCTGGCAACGTGCGCGAGCTGCGGAACGTGATCGTGCAGGCGGCCGTACGCGCGCCGGGCGTGATCGAGGCCGAGCACGTGACGAGCGTGCTCGCGGAGCGCGGCGGGCGGCGCGTGCGGCTGCGGCCGGACGACGCGCGCAAGATCTTCGAGGAGGCAGGAGGGAACACGAGTGAAGCCGCGCGGCGGGCCGAGGTCCCGCGATCGACGATGCGGGACCTCTTGCGCGCGGCGGGCGTGAGGGCGAGCGCTCGTCAGAACGTGCCGACGACGCCGAGCCCTTGATACGTCGACGAGACGCTCGGCGTGACGGCGAGGACACGCGGCCCGTCGCTCGCGCCGGTCGTGGTCGTGCTCGTGTTTTTCTTCGGCAGGTACCAGTCGAGCAGCGCGTAGACGCCCGTGCCGATCGCGCCGACGCCAAAGAGCACCCAGCCGGTCGTGGCGACGGCGATGTTCGTGTCGTAGTCGGAGAGATCCTTGCGGAGCACGCTGCACGCCTGCTCGTAGTTCGGCAGGTCGCTGCCGGCTGCCTCGGTCGATCCGCAGGGCGGGTTCGCGCCGAAGTTCGTGCTCGGATCGGTCGCGGCGAACGTGCGGATCTCGGCGGCGTGCTGGTCGGCCTTGTTGCTCGCGACGCTCGCGCCGATCGAGAAGCCGATGCCGAGGCCGAGGCCGACCACCGTCACGCCCGAGCCGACCCAGGCGATGGGCTTGCGCTTGTACCAGTGGAAGAACGGCTCACGCGTGCTCGTGGTCGTGTCGGCGCCCGTGTCCGGCGGGGGCAGCGTGGTGCCGGCCGGATCGACCGGCGGATAACCCGCGCTCGCGGTCGTGGTGCCCTCGGGCGGCGTCCCCGTGCTCGGCTGCGCGCCGTACGGGGTCGACGGGCCGGTCGCGGGCGGCGTCGCTTGCGTGGGCGGCGGCGCGGCCGGAGGCGGCGGAGGAGGCGGCGGGGGCGGCGGCGGAGGAGGCGGCGTCGCTGCGCCCGCGACGCCGAGCACGAGGTTCGCTGCGCTGGCCGAGCCGAGCTTCGCGTCGACCTTCGTGGTGGCCGTCTTGCCGCCGTACGTCGCGGTGACGGTGTGCGCGCCCGGCTTCACGAAGATCACGTTGAGCAGCGGCGACTTGCCGTAGCTCGTGCCGTCGACCGCGATGTCCGCGCCGTTCGCGTCGACGATGACCACGATGTGCCCCGTCTTCCGCTTCGCATCGGCGATGCCCTTCTCGGCCGTGGCCTTTTGCTCGGGCGAGGCCGAGGGCATCTCGCGGAGGAACTGCTGCAGGTGCATGCCTGCGTCCTCGGGGTGGTTCGAGCGCAGCTCGCTCTGGCCGAGGTTGAGCAGCACGGCGGGGTGACGCTTCAGCGCGTAGGCTTGCAAGAACGCGGAGCGAGCGTCCTCGAAGCGACCGGCGTCGAACGCCTTCACGCCGTCCAGGTAGCGTTGTCGAGCGACCTCGGTCACGGCGTCCGTCTGCGCGAACGCGCGTGCTTCCATGAGGTCGGGAGCGATCCCCGCCTCGCCGAGGAGGGCGGGGACCGTGAGCGAGAGGAACAAGGCGGTGGCGCAGGCGCGTGTCTTCATCGAACCCTCGGTGCATCGCGTTGCGCCGCGATGCGGTCTTCGTGGTGGCATTCTTCGCACCTCGACGAGGGCCCGGGCAAGCGATTAGCGAGGGCTCAGAACGGCGTCTCGCGGATGATGCCGCCGCCCGTCTTCGGGGGGGTCGTCGCCGTCGGCTTGGGCGCCGCAGTTTTTGCGGTCGTTGGTGCAGGCGCAGCGGGTTTTTTCGTGGTGGCGGTAGCCGTCGCGACGGGCTTCGGCGGCTCGGGCTTCGGCGGCTCGGCCTTCGCTGGCTCGGGCTTCGTCGTCGCGGCGGCTGCGGGCTCCGTCGTGGGGGCCGTCGTCGCCGTCGCCGTGGGGGTCGTCGTCGGGGCAGGGGGCTCTGGCGCGGGAGGTGTCGCGGCGGTCTCGACCGGGCGCGCTTCCATCGTCGGCGTGGGCGTCGCGGCAGGCGCCTCCGTGGGCTTCGGCGCCTCGGTTGCTTGGGTCGTGGCCGGCGACGGCGTGGGTTTGTCCGAGCCGCCGAGCATCCCCTTCGCGGCGAACACGATCGCGCCGATCGCGACGACCGCGACTGCGACCTTCACGAAGATCCCCTTCGGAGGTCCGCTGACGGGGATCTCGGGCGGCTCGTCGGCCATCGCGGCGTCCATCCGCGCGAGCGTCGTATCGTCGACGGGAGGTGCGGCGGGGGCCCGCGCGCCCGCAGGTTCCTCCGGCTGCGCTTCGTCGGCCTCGGCGACGTGGGCGCTGGCTGCGTCGGCCTTCGGTTCGTCGGCCTTGGCTTCGTCGCTCTTCGGCTCCTCGGCCTTCGCCTCGTCGACTTTGGCTTCGTCGGCCTTGGCTTCATCGGCCTTGGCTTCGTCGACCTTGGCCTCGTCGACCTTGGCTTCATCGGCCTTGGCTTCATCGGCCTTCGGTTCTTCGACGTTGGCTTCGTCAGCCTTGGCTTCGACAACCTTCGGTTCGTCGGCCTTCGCCTCGCTCGCCTCGGCCGCGGGCTTCGCCGCACCGTTCAGCGCAGGGGCCTTCGCTTCTTCGGCCTTCGCCGCGCCGTTCTCCACCAGGGGCGTGGGCTTCTCGAGGGCGCGCGTCAGCTCGGGCGGAGGCGGTGTGCCCACGAGCGTGCGCTTCGGGGCCGCGACGACGGGCGCCGCGGGCGCGACGGCCACGGGCGGATCGTCCTGCTCCCAGGACGGCTTGTACTGCAGGGCGAGCCGATCCAGCTCGTCCGGCGTGGGGACCCGCAGCTTCGCTTGGGGGGCTTGGACAGTCATGACCAGGCGAGAACGTATCACCCGCCCGGTGCGAGCGGCAACGCAGCGACGTCGATCGTGGAGACGAGGCGCGCCGCGTCAGTCGCCGAACGCGGAGGCGGCTTTTTCGTTCGACCCGAACTCGGCGACGAGTTTGTTCTGCCACTCGTCCGCCACGTCCCCCACGGTCGTCACGATGTCCTCGAACTCCTCGTAGTCGAGCGCGGACAGGCGCCGCAAACACCGCACGACCACGTCGTCGCGCGCCGCGTCGATCGCGAACGCCGCGTCGCTCGTCCGCACGAACGAGAGCTCGAGCAGCTTCCGGTAAAAACCCTCCCGCCCCCGCGCCGGCACCGCCATGATCGGCGCGAAGATCATCAGCACGCCCTGCCGCTCGAGCACGTTGATCCCGATCGTCACCGCGCCGCGTTGCACGTGGGCATATCCGCCGTCGTCGAGCACGTGCCCCTCGTGACCCGCGTCGCTCGCCGGCAGGTATTTCGCGACGTAGCGGCCGAGATACGCGTTGACCATCGTGGTCGCGTCGGCAAAGTTCTGGCCCGAGAGCCGGTCGGCGTAGATCGGGATCGAGGTGGGCGTGGAGTCGGACACGGGGATCCTCCGGAAGATGTGCTCGGGCCCCGCGACGCGTGGGGTCGCCGCGGGCGCTGCCCCGTCGTTCGCGGTCCACCGGCGTACCGCGGTGCAGCGCCGCCATCGTATCCCCGCCCTCCCCGCGGCGGTGATCCTTTTTGCGTTCGGGTCGCTCCTCCTCGGCTGTCGCTCGGGTGCGTCGAGCCCACCCGCGCCGCCCCCGAGCGACGAACAACGCGCCCAGGCCCTGCTCGATCCGGCCGCGCCGCTCCCCCCGCGGGCCGAGGTCGTCGCCCTCGCCGATGCCGTCGCCATCGCCTCCTCCCGCGCGGGCCGCAACGAACGCGGCGCCGCCCTCGCCCGGCTCGCGGCCGACCTCCGCGCCCGCGCCTATCGCCTCGACCAGGCCGAGGCCGACGCCCGCGAGGCCCTCGAGCTCTACGCCGCCTCCGCGAGCGCCGCCGCCGGCACCCTCCAGGGTTGCGAGGCCGATCGCCGCCGCGCCCTGCTCGCCGGCGAGCTCGCCCGCGACGCCGCCGTCTCCTACCGCGAGACCTACCTCGCCTCGCGCCGCCAGGCCGTCCTCGCCCCGCGCACGCCTTGCCACGCGGCCCTCGAGCGCACCCTCGCCGTCGCGTTCGCCTACCGCCCCCGCGGCGACGCGCTCCGCGCCCTCGAACACGAAGGCGACCTCGCCTCCGAGGCCGCCTCGCGTGGCGTGACGGCCCCCTCGGCCTTCGTGGCCTCCCCGCCGCCCTCGGGTGAGGTCTCGCCCGAATCCGCGCCTCCGTCGCCCGCGGCCCGGAGCGCCGCGGCCGAGGGCCAGGTCGTCGTGACCCCGAAGGACACGACCGCGGCCAAGGAGCCGGTGAAGATCACGGCGATCGAGCCCTTCGGCTCCGAGAAGGGGGGCCGCGTGGTCATCCACCTGAGCGGCCCGACCACCTTCCAGGTCGGCACCCTCGCCGCCGACGCCGCCGCGGGCAAGGACGCGCGTGTCTTCGTCGACGTCGCCCGCGCGAGCTTCAAGGGCGTCCCGCGCGAGACCGAGGTCTCCGGCGTCGTGCGCCGCGTCCGCCTCGGCGCCCAGGAGAACGGCGGCACCCGCGTCGTCCTCGACCTCGCCGCCTCCCTCTATCGCCGCGTCTTTTACCTACCCGACCCCTTCCGCATCGTCGTCGACGTGAGCACGCGCCCGCCGGTCCGGAAGGACGAACAGGACGCCTCGGGCAAACGCGAGGTCCGTCGCGTCGTCCTCGATCCCGGCCACGGCGGCAACGACACCGGCGCCGTCGGGCCCACGGGCCTCAAGGAGAAGGACGTCACGCTCGACATCGCGCACCGCGCCGCGACCATCGTCTCGCGCGAGCTCGGCGTCGAGACGATGCTCACGCGCGACGACGACACGTTCGTCCCCCTGGATCTCCGCACCGCGCGCGCCAATGCGTTCCACGCGGACCTCTTCGTCTCGATCCACTGCAACGCGTCCGAGAACGGACAGGCGCGTGGACCCATGACGTTCTCGCTCGATCGCGTGCGCGATCCCGAGGGCCTTGCCATGCGCGTCGCCGCCCGGGAGAATGCCTCCCGCCCGCGCAAGAGCGGCGAAGCGGGCGACGCGCGCTCCATCGACGAGGAGATGGCCCTCATCGCGTCGAACCTCGACGTCGGGGATCTCATGGCGCGATCGCGCCACGTCGCCGATCTGGTCCAGCGCGCCGCGCTCGCGTCGCTCGGCGTGCGCTGGCCCGACACGAAGGATCAAGGCACGAAGACCGCGGGGTTCTTCGTGCTCGTCGGCGCGGACATGCCCGCCGTCCTGTTCGAGACCTCGTTCATCTCGAACCCGGACGACGAGGCGCGTCTCGCCACGGCCGACTATCGGCAGAAGCTGGCCGACGCCGTGGCGAACGCGATCCGCGCCTACCGCGAAGGGAAGTGACGCGCCCGCATCACTCCCGCTCGAGGCCCATGAGCCGCTCGAGCGAGTCGCGCAGCTCCGCGGCCTCGCCCTTCTTGATGAAGTCGTAGGCCCCGGCCTCCGTCGCGTTTTTCTTCATCTCCTCGGCGTCCGAGTAGACGATGCAGCGGATGTGGCTCGTCGTGTCGATCGAGCGCAGCCGCTCGAGGCACTTCACGCCGTCGAGGCCGGGCATGCGCACGTCGAAGATCATCGCGTCCGGCTGGATGCTCCCGACGGCCACGAGCGCGTCGAAGGGATCCTGGAACGTGGTCAGCTCGAACCGCTTGCTCAGCGCCTTGCGCAGCGAGGCGAGCACGACCGGATCGTCGTCGACGGCCACGACCTTGGGTTTGCCGAGGCGCAGGACCTCGGGGATCGGGTAGCCGTACTTCCGCAGGAAATCGAGGACGTCGAGCCTCCGGAAGCGCAGGTGCCTGCCCGGCGTCCGGAAATGCCGGATTTCCCCCTTGTCCGCCCAGTTGTGGATCGTCTTCAGATCCACCTGGCAAAACCGCGCCACGTCGCTCGCGGTGAACAGCTCCGGCTGGTTCGTCGTGGTCGTGGTCGGCGTCGGCGTCGTATTTTCTTTGGCTTCCATGACTTCCGGCCTCCTCGGGCCAGTCCTCTCTCGCGGGGCTTCACTCCGACAAAAAGGGAGCTAAGTCCCCGAACCCCCATCGTCCACCGAAGTCGCAACGTCCCGCTCGTCGAGGCTCGCTTCGACCCCCGGCACATCGGGAGAAGCGAATCCTTTGCCGAACTCGGGCGCGTCCTCGGACGCAAAGCGCCCGTCACGCAGGACGTACCGGCTGGGCCCGTCGATCCGCCGCTCGCGCACCGAGTGTGCAGGATCACCGGGCAAAGCGAGGAACGGGGGAACCTCGCCCTCGCCCGGGACGAACTGGGGGCAGATAGGCTGGAGAGTCTGGCGTTTGGCGAGGGTGATCGCACCGTGCACGTCTCGCTCGCCCGCGAGGAGCTCCAGGGTGCGCGACGTGGGCGGCGCGAGAAAGAAACGCCCTTCCGCCGCGGCGTCGAGGACATCCGCGGGGCGGGCCCAGAGGCTCATCGTGGTCTCGTGATCGTCGTGCCGCCCCTCCTGTCCCTCCGGTAAAGGCAGCAAGAAGAACCGCGCATCGAACCGACGTGACTCCGCCTCGGGCGTGACCCACCGCGCGAACGGGGCGAGGCTGGAGAGCGCGAGGCGCAGTCCGCGCCGGACGAGCGCGTCGAAGAGCCGCGCCCCCGCGGCGAGCTCCGCCGCCATCACGTCGAGCTCCGCGCCGCCGAGCCCGGGCAGGACCGGCAAGATCCGCCCCTCCTCGAGCGTCTCCCGGCAGGCCGCCACGCAGAGCCCGAGGGCGCTCGCCCGCTCGCTGGCCATTTCGAGGACCCGCCCGTCCGCCGGCGTCGCCGACGTTTCCCAGGCGGGATCCAGATCAGACGGATCGACCTTTCCGCCGGGGAAGACGAGCGCCCCGCCCATGAACGCGGACTTCGCGTGGCGACGCACACAGAAGACCTCGAGTCCCTGGGCTCCGTCGCGGACAACGACGACGGTGGCGGCGTCACGGGGTTCGCTCGTTTTTCGGTTGATGTCGAATTCCAGCAAGGTGGAAGGTTTTGTCCCACGTCGCGAAGAGGTCGTCAAACACGCATCTCGGCCGGTCTCGACCGTGGTTGACGTCAGGGAATCCGTCGCCTAGCCTTCCGCGCCCTCCTTCACAGGAGGGCCGGAAATGGACGGCATCCGTCCGTCTGAGGCCGTACTTCGTCGAGGTGCCCGGATTGCATGAGGCGGGGGGCACCGAGAGGGCAGGACGTCGAGGGAATTGCACAATGAACAAGGCCCAGCTCAAGAAGTTCAAGGCTTTGCTCGAGGCGAAGCGGGACGAGATCGTCAAGAAAGCAAAGCAGACGCTGAGTGAGGACATGGCCCTCGACGCGAGTGATCTCCCCGATGAGATGGACCTCGCCTCGAGCGAGTATCTGCAATCCTTCACGTTCCGCCTGCGCGGCCGGGAGAAGTCGTTCCTCGACAAGATCGAGAAGGCGCTGATCAAGATCGAAGACGGGACGTTCGGTCAGTGCGAGGAGTGCGAGGAAGAGATCGCGCAGAAGCGCCTCGAAGCCCGCCCCGAGACGAGCCTCTGCATCCGCTGCAAAGAGGATCAAGAGCGCGCCGAGAAGGACTACGGCTGATCAGGGCAAGGAGGGTTCGGTTCCGCCGAACCCCCCGTTCGTCCCGGCTGTCTTCTACTTCGAGCGCTTCGTCGGCCGCTTGCGCCCGGACTCCAGGACCTCGCGCAGGTAACGCCCGGTATGTGACTCCGGCACCGCGGCCACGTGCTCCGGCGGCCCACACGCCACGACCGACCCGCCGCGCTCGCCGCCCTCCGGCCCCATGTCGATCACCCAGTCGCTGCACGCGACCACGTCGAGGTTGTGCTCGATCACCACGACCGTGTTCCCCGCGTCGCGCAAGCTCGAGAGCGCGCCGATGAGGACCTCGATGTCCGAAAAATGGAGGCCCGTCGTGGGTTCGTCGAGGACATACAGCGTGCGCCCCGTGGCCTTCCGCGCGAGCTCTCGCGCGAGCTTGACGCGTTGCGCTTCGCCGCCGGAGATCGTGGTCGCCGGTTGTCCGAGGTGGATGTAGCCGAGGCCCACGCGCGAGAGCGCCAGGAGCCGCTCGCGCACGCGCGGGATCGCCTCGAACTGCTCGATCGCCTGATCCACCGTCAGCTCGAGCGCGTCGGCGATCGACATGCCGCGGTAGAGGACCTCGAGCGTCTCGCGGTTGTACCGCTTGCCGCCGCAGGTCTCGCACGTGACGAACACGTCCGGCAAGAAGTGCATCTCGACGCGGAGCACGCCGTCGCCCTGGCAAGCCTCGCATCTCCCGCCCTTCACGTTGAACGAGAAGCGCCCGGCCTTGTAGCCACGCGCGCGTGACTCGGGCAGGCCGGCGTAGATCTCGCGCAGCAAGCTGAAGACGCCGGTGTACGTGGCCGGGTTCGAACGCGGCGTGCGCCCGATGGGCGCCTGATCGATGGAGATGACCTTGTCGATGTGCGTGAGGCCCTCGATGCCGTCGCACTCGCCGATCGGCGCGCTCGTGCGGTAGAGCGCGGCGCGCGCCGCGGGCAGGAGCGTGTCCACGATGAGGCTCGACTTGCCCGAGCCAGAGACGCCCGTGATCGCGCAAAGAACGCCGACGGGGATCTCCACGTTCACGCCGTCGAGGTTGTGCGCGCGCGCGCCCACGAGCTTGATCACGCGCCCGTCGCCCTTGCGACGTTTCGTCGGGATCGGCAGGTGTTTCTCGCCGGAGAGCCAGGGCCCGGTGACCGAGAGCGGGTTCTTCGCGATCTCCGCCGGCGTCCCTTCGGCCACGACCTTGCCGCCGTGCACGCCGGCCCCCGGCCCCATGTCGACCACGTGATCGGCCGCGAGGATCGCGTCCCTGTCGTGCTCGACCACGACCACGCTGTTGCCGAGATCCACGAGCCTGCGCAGCGCCTCGAGCAGCCGCGCGTTGTCGCGCGCGTGCAGGCCTACGCTCGGCTCGTCGAGCACGTACAAGACGCCCACGAGCGCCGCGCCGATCTGCGTCGCCAGCCGGATGCGTTGCCCCTCGCCGCCGGATAGCGTCTGCGCCGATCGATCGAGCGTGAGGTAGTCGATGCCCACGTCGATGAGGAAGCCGAGCCGCGCGATCACCGCGCGGAGCAAGGGCTCGGCGATCGCCCGCTCGCGCGGCTGGAGCGGCCCGTCCTTGTGCGCGATCCCCTCGAGGAACGAGCGCACCGTGCGCAGCGCCATCGTGCCGATGTCGGCGATGTTCTTGTCCGCGATCTTCACGGCGAGCGCCTCCGCCCGCAAGCGCTTGCCCTTGCAGACGTCACACACGCGCGTCACCGCGTACCGGCCGATGTCCTCCGAGCCCGCGACGTCGTCGTCGAGCTCGTCGTCGTCCTCGCCGGAGACCACGCCCTCGCCCTGCTGGAGCTGCCGCTCGAGCCGCGACACGATCCCCTCGTAACCCTCCTTCGCCTTGCGACGGCCCTTCGCCGCGGTCGCCTCCGTCCCGAAGAGCAACGCGTTGCGATCGGCCTCCGAGAGGTCGCGGAACGGCACGTCCGGGTTCACGCCGAGCGCGGTCACCGCGCGCTCGGTCTCCGTCGACAACGCGAGCGATCCACGCCGGCCCCACGCGACGATCGCGCCCTCGCGCAGCGTGCGCTTCGGGTCCGGCACCACGCGCTCCGGATCGATCCGCGTGCGGAACCCGATGCCGTCACACGCAGGGCAAGCGCCGTGCGGGCCGTTGAACGAGAACATCCGCGGCTCGATCGGCGGCAGCGAGATGCCGCAGGCGATGCACGCGAAGCGCTCGCTCATCCAGATCGGCTCCGCGCGCGACCGCTCGGTCGAAGGATCCGCGAGCAGCCGCCCCTCGCCGAGCTTGAGCGCGAGCTCGACCGAGTCCGTGACCCGACCCTTGACGCCCTCCTTCACCACGATGCGGTCGATCACCACGTCGAGGTCGTGCGCCTTCGTCCGATCGAGGACGATCTCGTCGCCCAGATCGACGACCTCTCCATCGATCCGCGCGCGAACGAAACCTTCGCGGCGGAGGCGATCGAGCTCCAGCTTGAGCTCGCCGCGGCGGGCGCGGGCGATCGGGGCGAGCACCGTCACGCGCGCGCCCTCGCCGAGGCCGAGGATCCGGTCGACGATCTGCTGCACCGTCTGCGCCTCGATCCGCGCGCCGCAGCTCGGGCAGTGCGGCGTGCCCACGCGCGCGAAGAGCAGGCGCAGGTAGTCCGAAATTTCCGTCACGGTCCCGACCGTGGAGCGCGGGCTCTTCGCGAGCGCGCGTTGCTCGATCGCGATCGCGGGCGAGAGGCCCTCGATCGACTCCACGTCGGGCTTGGCGAGCTGCTCGAGGAACTGCCGCGCGTACGCCGAAAGCGACTCTACGTAACGTCGTTGTCCTTCGGCGTAGATCGTGTCGAACGCGAGCGACGACTTCCCCGAGCCGCTCGGGCCGGTGATGACGACGAGCCGATCACGCGGGAGCGAGAGGCTGACGTCCTTGAGGTTGTGCTGGCGAGCGCCGCGAATGACCAGGCGATCCATGGAGCCGCGACACCTAGCACGCTCACCGTTCTGCGGCTCCCGTGTTGTCCGCGCCCTCCCGGCTCTCCGTTTGCTGGCCTCGCCCGCGCTTGCTCGCTCGAAATTTTTCCCCGTCGCGGTTCCTCGGTTCTACTTGCACGACGGGCCACGATCGAGAAGCCCTGCAGAGCTCGTGGGTACGACGACGAGGAGCGTGATGATCTCGGTGGGCGTTGGCCTCCTGGCCGGCGGGCTCGCTTTGTTCGCGCGCCTCGTGCCCGCCTCCTTCCGTGCGGCGCCTCGCGCCGGATCCGCGCCCGCGCCGAAGGCCACCGAAGCCCCGAGCTCGCGAGCGCCCGACGCGCGTGAAGCTCTGGAGCCAGCGACGTCGCCGCTCTCCTCGCTGGACGATCGTTTCTCCGAGGACCCCGCGGCCCGCGCCGCTTGTCCGCCCGACATGACGCTCGTCGACGGCGAGTTCTGCCCCGAGCTCGCCTACCGCTGCGGCCGCCGTTCGAGCGAGCTCGGGCATGGCTGCGCCGCGTACGTCCGCGGCGAGCCGTGCCAGGGCGAGCTCGATCGACGCCGGTACTGCATCGATCGCCACGAGTGGCCGAACCGCGTCGGCGAGATGCCACGCGTCTACGTCAACTGGTTCGAGGCCAAAGAGCTTTGCCAGTCGGTCGGCAAGCGCCTCTGCCGTCGCTCCGAGTGGACGCTCGCCTGCGAGGGGCCGAAGCGGCTGCCGTACCCGTGGGGCTTCGTGCGCCAGCCGAGCCCGTGCAACGTCGATCGCGCCAGCATCCCCGCCGACGCGAACGCGCTCGTCGACGAGCGCACGCGCGAGGCGGAGATCGCGCGGCTCTGGCAGGCCGATCCGATCGGCTCGCACCCCGCGTGCATCAGCGCGTTCGGCGCGTACGACATGTCCGGCAACGTCGACGAGTGGACCGACAACCTCGCCGACGATCCCGAGACGAACCAGCCTTCGACGTTGAACGGCGGCTACTGGGGCCCGGTGCGCAACACCTGTCGCCTCTCGACGAAGACCCACGGGCCGAAGTTCGCGTTTTACCAGGCCGGCTTTCGTTGCTGCGCGGACACGGTGGACGGCGTCCCGGTCCCGAAGCCGTCGCCCTGGATCGATCGCGTGAAGCACGAGGACGGGTGAAGGCACGCGAGGCCGTCGTGTTTCCGGTCGTGGCCGCGCTGTCGCTCGGGCTCGCGGCGCTCCTCCTCGCGCCACGCGCGGCCGAGCGTCGCGAGGCGCCTGCGTCCGCGTCCGCGTCCGCCTCGATCGAAGCGCCGCCACCACCGCCCCTGCCGCCTGCGCCCGCGCCGAAGGAGAAACCTCCGCCGCCTTCGTACGTGCAGGTCAGCCCCGAGAGCCCTGTCGCGTGTGGACCGGGCATGGTCCTCGTCGACGGCGTCTACTGCCCGTTCGTCGGGCATCGTTGCTTGAAGTATCGCGAAGACGTGAAGGACGTCTGCGAGCGCTTCGGCCCCGAGGTGCTCTGCGAGGGCAGGCTCGAGCGGCGGCGCTACTGCATCGACGTCTACGAGTACCCCAACATGGAAGGCGTCAAGCCCGCGGTCATGGCCGACTGGAACGAGGCCAAGCGCGCCTGCGAGGTCGAGGGCAAGCGGCTCTGCACGGTCGAGGAGTGGGAGTTCGCCTGCGAAGGCCCGGGCATGTGGCCCTACCCGTACGGCGCCGAGCGTGACGCCGAGGCCTGCAACATCGATCGCTCCGTCGAGCCGCCGGACTTCGACGCCTTCTCGGATCCGCTCCGCGTCTCGGACGAGGTCGCGCGGCTCGATCGACGCGCGCCTTCGGGCGAGATGCACCGCTGCGTGAGCCCCTTCGGCGTGCACGACATGACGGGCAACGTCGACGAGTGGGTCGACAACACCCAGGGCAAGCGCGTCGAACCGCCGTACCGCTCGAGCTTGAAGGGCGGCTACTGGGGGCCGATCCGCGGGCGGTGCCGGCCGATCACCTCGACGCACAACGAGTGGTTCAGCTTCTACCAGGTCGGCTTCCGCTGCTGCAGCGACCCGAAGGACGGGGGGCGGGCGGGCCCGGCGCCCGTGGGCAAGCGGCCGAGGCTCGGCCGGATGCTCCTCCCGCCGCGGAACCCGGGTCGCCCGAAACCTGCGCCGGAAAGTCCTTGAATGTTCGATGGTTCGTGGATTTGCGCCGCCGCGCGCGGGAGAGGCCCGCACGGCTCATCCCGGGGAGCAAGCGCAAAGTGAACGATGACGCGGCGCTCCCCTTCCAACGGTGGCGATGTTGGACTAGCTTGTCCCCCCGGGTGGCCCAAGGGCGACCCAGCGAACACGGGCCCATAGCTCAATCGGTCAGAGCCCCCGGCTCATAACCGGGCTGTTCCTGGTTCGAGTCCAGGTGGGCCTATCCCTTTTCGCAAGGAGCAGAGCATCCACGTGAGTATCCGCGACCAGATCGCACCCCTCGAAGAGCTCGCGACCATCGACGACGATTTGCGGAGGCTGGAGGAGCAGATCGGCAAGCAGCGGGGAAGTTTGGAGGGGATGCGGGCGGAGGCGAAGGTTCTCGAGGAACGCCTCCGGGCGGACCGAGAGATGCTCTCGCAGATGGAGAAGACGCGGAGCGAGCTCCAGATCGAGCTGCGCCAGATGACGCAGCAGATCGAGCGCTCGCGCGAGAAACTCCAGCGCTCGAGGAACGAACGCGAGAGCAACGCGGCGCAACGCGAGATCGAGGAGCTGCGCAAGCTGCACCGAGACCGCGAGGAAGAGATCGAGCGCCTCTCCACGGCGACGGAAGCGGCGAAGAAGTCGATCGACGCGACCGACGCGAAGCACCGCAACATCGTGCAGCAGATCGAGGGCACGGTGGAGGGCACGACGCGGCAGCTCGAGGACGCCGAGGCCCAGCGCGCGGTGCGGGTGAAGGAGCGCGAGCTCGCCGTGAAGAAGCTCCCGACCACGCTCTACCGGCGTTACGAGTCGGTGCGGACGCGTCGACCGCACCCGATCGCGGCCACGCACGACGGCACCTGCCTCGGCTGCCACATGACCATCCCGCCGATGATGTTCCAGAAGATGCTGCGGCAGGCCGAGTTCGAGCAGTGCCCGCACTGCAGGCGCATCCTCTACTACACGCCCGCGCCGGTGAGGTCCCCGGAGGGCGACGCCGCCGAGGGCACCACGTCGTCACGGGCCTGATCCTCCGGCTCGTCGCTACGATCGATCCCCCGCGCGGCGCGTGAAAGCCTGCCCGACCTGCCATCGCCTCTACGAAGACGACGCGGACGTCTGTCCGCTCGAAGGGCAGACGCTCGCGGGGACCGACGAGGCCTCGCCGGAGCCGGATCCCAGCGATCCGCGCGTCGGCGGGGCGGTGTGCGGCGGTCGTTACCAGATCTTCCGCGTCATCGCCGAGGGCGGCATGGGCCGCGTGTATCAGGCGCTCGATCGCGAGGAGAGGCGCTCGGTCGCGCTGAAGATCCTGCACGAGGAGGTCGCGCAGGATCCGGTCTCGATCGAGCGCTTCAAGCGTGAGTTCGAGGTGAGCGCGGTCCTGCCGCACGAGCACGTCGTGCGCGTGCACGCGTTCGAGCACGACGCCGAGGGCAACTACGTGACCGTGATGGAGTACCTCGAAGGCGAGGAGCTCCGCGTGCTCATGCGACGCGAAGGCGTGCTGCCGCCCGAGCGCGTCGTGCGCTTCGTCGCGCAGGTCGCGCTCGGCCTCGAAGGCGCGCACGAGCGCAAGATCGTCCACCGCGATCTCAAGCCCGACAACATCTTCCTTTGCGGCGGCGACGAGGTGAAGCTGCTCGACTTCGGCAGCGTCCGCGACAACTCCGTGGGCGCCAAGAAGCTCACCGCGGTCGGCACGACGATCGGCTCGCCCTTCTACATGTCGCCCGAGCAAGCGCAGGGGCTCGCCACGCTCGATCATCGCGCCGACGTCTGGTCGCTCGCGGCGATCACCTACGAGTGCCTCACGGGCAAGGTCCCGTACGAGGGCAAGTCCGGCCCGCAGATCCTGCTCAGCATCATGACGCGACCGCACCGGCCGCCGAGCGAAGTGGGCCGCGCGCACGGCGTGCCGCGCACGCTCGACGTGGTGATGGAGGAGGCGTTCGAGAAGGAGCCGGACAAACGCATCCCCACGGTCGGCGCGCTCGCGGATCGGCTCGGCCACGCGTACGGGCTCAAGGGCAGCCACGCGCAGTGGGCTCGGATGACACAAGCCGAGCTCGCCGAGCGGATCCGCGCGGGGTTGCCGGGAGTGCTCGCGCGGCTCGAAGAGGAGCAAGGCTCGGCCGCTGATCTGAGCGCGATGGACGCCGCCTTCGCCGGCGCGCCCGCGCCCGCACCCTCCGCGGGAGGCGTGTTCCCGAAGGACGACGCTGCCCTGGCCTCGACCACACGACCACGCTGGCTTTTTCCCGCCATCGTGTTCTTCGTCGTGGCGCTCGGGGCCGTCGCGGCGTTTGCGGCGCGCTGAACACCGAGCTCGAGCATGCCTTGGGCCGAGGCGTCGTCGAACCCGCGCCGTACGCACGTTCGAGTCGACCTTCCGCACGTGGTCAGGAGCAAACCGCCGTGGTATCCCGAGCCCTCATGAACAAGCCTTCGATGCGCCGTCCCGCCTCCACCCTCGCGTGCCTCGTGGCCCTCTCGGGTCTCACGTTCGTGCTGGCCTCCGGATGTGGTCGGAGCGAAGCCGCCACGCAGCGTGGCGAAGAGACGAACGCCGCGGCCGTCGCGAAGGGCCCCAAGGCCGAGAGCGACACGTACTCGGTGGAGATGAAGGCGACGGGCCCGTACGCGGCGGGCAAGGAAGGGACGCTCGAGATCTCGATCGTGCCGAAGGGCGCGTATCACATGAACGAGCAGTACCCGTACAAGTTCAAGCTCTCCGATCCCGCGCCCGAAGGCGTCTCGTATCCGAAGCCCGTGCTCAAGCGCGAGGACGGGAAGTTCGACGAGAAGAAGGGATCGTTCAAGGTGCCGTTCGTAGCGTCCCGGGCGGGCAAAGCGAAGATCGCCGGTACGCTCTCGATGAGCGTGTGCAGCGAGGCGAACTGCGTGATGGAGAAGCTCCCGCTCGAGGTCGACGTCGACGTGAAGTGAGCTCGCGGCTAAACTCCCGGGGTGAAAGAGTCCGACGCCCGGGCAAGCCGAAGGTCCGAGCTCGCGCTGGCCGAGCTCTCCAACCTGGTCACCTCGATGCAGCGCCGCTTTCAGCAAGGGCGGCGCCTGCTCTCCTTCCAGGAGTACCTGGAGCTCTTCGCGTCTGATCCCGCGCGCCACGGGCGTGATGCCGCCCGCTACGTGCGCGACATGTTCGACCACTTCGGGACGTACGCGGTCAAGCGCCCCTGGGGCGAGTGCACGCGCTACCGCCTCTTCGATCTGCCCTGGGAGCCCGAGCCGCCCCGCGCAGAACGCGGCGAGCGGCGAGCCCCGTACCACGGGCGCGACGCGGCGCTGATCGGACACGAGGAGCTGCAGGGCGAGATCTACCGGGCGCTTTCGAACTTCGTGCAGGAGGGGCGGGCGAATCGGCTCATCCTGATGCACGGCCCGAACGGATCGGCCAAGAGCACGATCGCCGGCTGCGTCCTGCGCGCGCTCGAGCATTACTCGACGCTCGACGAGGGCGCGATCTACCGCTTCCACTGGGTGTTCCCGAGCCGCAAGACGACACGCGGGGCGATCGGCTTCGGCGGCGAAGGGGCCGCGGCGCCGATCGTCGGCAGCTTCGCGCACCTCGAGGACACGCAGATCGACGCGCGCCTCGTGAGCGAGCTGCGGGATCATCCGCTCTTCTTGATCCCCGTGCCCGAGCGGCGCGAGCTCCTGAAGAAGCTCTACGACGAGGCCGGGCTCGCCGATGCGCCGCCCGACTGGCTCATGAGCGGGAAACTCTCGCACAAGAACCAGCAGATCGTCGAGGCGCTGCTCGTCTCGTACGAGGGCTCGCTCGCCGACGTGCTGCGGCACGTCCAGGTCGAGCGCTGGTTCATCTCGCGGCGCTACCGCACGGGCGCCGTCACCATCGGGCCCGAGCTCAGCGTCGACGCGGGCGAGCGGCAGATCACGGCCGATCGTTCGCTCGCCGCGTTGCCCACGGCGCTCCAGGCGCGGACTCTGTTCGAGGCGCACGGCGATCTCGTCGAGGCCTCGGGCGGCGTGCTCGAGTTCAGCGATCTCCTGAAGAGGCCACTCGACGCGTTCCGGTACCTGCAGCTCACGCTCGAGACGGGCGAGGTGAGCCTGCCGCAGCAGACGATCCAGACGAACGTCGTCATGATCGGCAGCGCGAACGACATCCACCTGAACGCCTTCCGCGAGCACCCCGAGTTCCCGAGCTTCCGCGGTCGCTTCGAGCTGCTCCGCGCGCCTTACCTCCGGAGCTACCTCGACGAGCAGCGCATCTACGACGCGCAGATCGCGCCGTTCGTCACCCGGCACGTAGCGCCCCACGCGACGCGTGTCGCGGCGCAGTTCGCCGTGCTCACGCGCATGCGGCAGCCGGAGGCGAAGCGTTATCCCGAGGCGCTCGCGCCGATCGTCTCGTCGCTGACGGCGGCGGAGAAGATGGAAGCGTACGCGACGGGCACGCCGCCGGAGCGGCTCGACGGCGACTCGCAGAAGATGCTGCGCGCGAACATCCGCGCGCTCTACCAGGAGACGGACGCCACCGTCGACTTCGAGGGGCGCTCGGGGGTCTCGCCGCGCGAGATCCGCTCGCTCCTGCTCGACGCGGCGCAGAGCCGCGATCACGGCTGCCTCTCGCCGTTCGCCGTCCTCCAGGAGCTCGACGAGCTCTGCAAGCGGACCTCGGAGTACGACTGGCTCAAGGAGCGCCCGCTCGCGGGCGGCTACCACGACCACAAGCTCTTCCGCGACGTCGCGCGCGCGCGGCTCTACGACACGCTCGAGGAGGAGATGCGTTCGGCGAGCGGGCTCGTCGACGAGACGCGTTACGGCGAGCTCTTCGACAGGTACGTGCAACACGTCGGCGCCTGGGTGAAGGGCGAGAAGATCCGGAACCCGCACACCGGCGACTTCGAGGGCGCGGACGAGCGCATGATGCGCGAGATCGAGGGCCTGCTCGGCGTGCGCGGCAAGCACGACGATCATCGCCGCGGGCTCATCGCGATGATCGCGGCGTGGGCGATCGATCACCCCGGGGAGAAGGTCGTCAACGCCGTCGTCTTCCCGCAGCAGATCCGCAAGCTGCGCGAGGCCGTGTTCACGGAGCGTCGCAAGGCCGTGGCGCTGCTCTGCCGCGATCTGGTGGCCATCCTGCGGGATCGGGCGAACCACAAGGCCCAGGGCCTGCGCGACGAGCCCCTCGTCGGCAGCCTGCGTGACGAGCAACGCAAGAACGCGCTCGCCGCGCTCGATCGGCTCATCGCAATGGGGTATTGCGAGAGCTGCGCCCTCGACGCGGGCAGCGCGCTCCTCCGCGCGCGGTTCTCGGAGCTCGTCACCTGACGAGCGCGTCGTTGGTCTTCAAACGATGTTGATCGACACCCACTGCCACCTCGACCCCAGCTACTTCCCCGAAGGCGAAGACGCCGTCCTCGAGCGAGCGCGTGGGGCCGGCGTCGAGGCCTTCGTCGTGATCGGGGTCGGCGAGGACCTCGGCCCCGCCCGCTTCGCCGCGGGCCTCGCCGCGAGGCGGCCCGACGTGTGGGCCTCGGTCGGCCTGCACCCGCACGACGCGCGTGTCCTCGACGGCGCGATGGAGGACGAGCTCGAGCGCCTCGCCCGAGAGCCACGCGTCAAGGCCGTCGGCGAGATCGGCCTCGACTATCACTACATGCACTCGCCGCGTGAGGCGCAAAAGGAGGTCTTCCGGCGCATGATCGCGCTCGCGCGGCGCGTCCGGAAGCCCATCGTGGTGCACACCCGCGAGGCCGCCGAGGACACGCTCTTGGTGCTCGAAGAGGAAGGCGCGCGTGAGGTCGGCGGCATCATCCACTGCTTCTCCGAGGATCGCGCCTTCGCCGAGCGGGCGCTCGCGCTCGGCTTCGACCTCTCCTTCTCGGGGATCGTGACGTTCAAGAACGCGCGCGCGATCCACGACGTCGCCGCGTGGGCGCCGCCCGATCGGATCCTCGTCGAGACGGACAGCCCGTACCTCGCGCCCATCCCGATGCGAGGCAAGCGGTGCGAGCCCGCGTATGTCGTGCACACGGCGCGCCGCGTCGCGGAGCTGCGGGGCGTGAGCTTCGACGTCCTCGCGGCGCAGACGACGGAGAACGCGCGGCGGCGGTTCGGGCTCGCCTGAAACGAGGCATACTGGAGGCGTGCGGGGCGCAGGCAGTCACCGGCTCGTCTCCGCGAGCTTCTTCTCGCTCGCTGTGCACCTCGCCCTGCTCGCGACGGGAGGCGCGCTGCTCGCGCGCGGCTCGCGCGCCGAACCAGGCCTCGCGCTTCGAGGTTTGCCCGTACCGCTGCGCGACGAGGTCGTGGAGATCGATCTGCCGACGCTGAGCGAAGGCTCGGTCGCCGGCGAGCTCGTCGAGCTGCCGGCCGTCGCCGTCCCGCGCGGGGGAGGGGAGGCCGAGCCGCGGCCCGACACGGGCGCGCGCGGGCGCGGCGGGTCGGACACCGCTCCTGCGCGCGCGACGAACCTCGCGGATCGACAGGACGATCGGTCACTCGTCACCGACGTGCCCTCGCGGATCGATCGCACGCAGGTCCCGCGCATCGACGCGGGCGCAGAGCGCGCCTCTCGCGAGGATCGACGCGCGAGCCGTGAGCCGATGGAGCTCACCTTCCTCGCGAGTGGTCGCTCCGGCAGCCGGCCCGAGCGACGCACGTACGCCGTGCACGATCCGTCCTCGGGGTGGCGCCGCGCCGGGCGCGCCACGCGGCGAGGTGGGGCGCTCGGGGTCGCGGCGCTGCCGCTGGAGGGCCTCGAGGCAACGCGGCCCGTGGGCGGCGCAGCGCAGGGCGTGGCCGTGCCTTCCGAGGGGCTCGGGGCGCGGGACGCTGCGGCGGGCAAGGACGCGCGCGCGAGCGCCGAGGTGCCTCTCGCGCGCCCGTGGGTGACGGCGGGGACGCCGTCGGTGCCCGCGGATCACGAGGGCAAGCCCAGGGACACGGTCGACAGCGAGCAGGAGGTCGCGCTCGCGCTCCAGTCGATCGTGCACGCGAGCACCGCCGGGGGCGCGCCGGGGGAGGGGGTCGGTGGGCAAAAGGGGCCCACGGCGCCGGGCGCGGGTGGCGCGGCGGGCCGAGGCTCCGTCGCCGATCCGCTCGGGACCGGGCAGGGACCGGGCCTCGATACGAGCGCGGTCGACAAGCGCCGCATGGACTACGTGCGCCGCGTGCTCGCGCGGATTCATCCGCTCTGGAAGGACGCGTTCCCGCGCTGGGCGATCGCGGAAGGGCGGGGCGGTACGGTCGTCGTGTCGTTCGTGATCCGCGCCGATGGCAGCGTCGCGAGCGCGCGCGTGGCGCGGCCGAGTGGCATCCCCGAGTTCGACGAGAACTGCCGGCAGGCCGTCCTGCGGGGCGCTCCCTTCGAGCCGCTCCCGCGCGAGCTCGGGCCCACGTTCGCCTGGTCGATGCCGTTCGTCGCGAAGAACCCTGCCGTTCGTCCTCCCGACCCTGCGCGCCCGTGATGCGTGGTGGGACCGGCGGGCCGAAGGGGCTGACCTTCGGCCTCTTCCGCACCGGCCTCCGCGTGGGTTTGCCCACGCTCATCACGAGGAAGCACCCCCGGGACGGTTTGCCTGCTTGACAGGCCCGTCTGCACTCGACATAGTGCGCGCCGCTTCCGCCGAAGTAGCTCAGCCGGCTAGAGCAGGCGTTTCATACGCGCCGGGTCGGGGGTTCGAGTCCCTCCTTCGGCACCAGCTTCAACCACCCGACGTCGCGGGGGCCGCAGCGCTCCCGCGACGCGTTTGGCTCGCTCCCGAGCGAGCTCCCGATGCGCGGGTGCGGGTCGTGGTCGTGCGGGTCCCCGCAGCCGACTTGCGCGCCGTCGTGGAGCTCTTCCGGGCGCCTCGCGCCGGGGCCGCCTTGGACGCCGTCGTGCGCTTCCCGGCGGCGGGGCGCGTCGTCTTCTTCGCGGCCGTGCGCTTCGTGGCGGCGGCCTTGCGCGTCGTCGTGCGCGTGGCCGTTTCCGTTCGTGCTCCTGCCTTGGGCGCCGCGGCCCGCTTGCCCGCGCTCTTCGCCCGCTTCGCCGCGCCCTTCGCCGTATCGGAAGCTTTACGCGTCGTCGTCGCTGTGCGCTTGGCAGCGCTCTTCGCGCGCGTGGTCGTCGTCTTGGAAGCCATGGTTCGTCCCTCTGCCACCGCGGTCTCGAGGCGCGATCCCATCGTTGGACCACGCGTTCCCCCGCCCCTCTTTTGCTCGCGAAGGTCGCGGTGACGTGCGTGCTCGTCGGCAAGGGTCGTGCCGAGCGCCGCGAACCGCGCGTGTTCTCGCGCCGGCGTGGCCGTGACGCGCGTGTTTCGCGCGGAGGAATGCGCCTTTGTCGCGACGTGTTCCGGAGAATCGAGCCACGCGGGGAGCTTCGTCGGGAGCGTCGCGCTGCCGCGCCGGGCGCCGCGAGACGCGCTGCGGCGCGCGAGCCCGGGTGTCACGGCCGGGGGCAATCGCGATCCGATCGATCCACGTGCGAGCAGGGAACGCACAGCCTGCTCGGTGGCCTGTCACGGGGTGGGACAGTCTTGCTCGACGTGAGCGCGGGCTCGGCTCGTCCGCGCGGAGCCGCCGAGGTCACGGCCGAACGACGACCGTCGTCCCTTCGCCCATCGCGTCGGTCACGCCGTGCCAACCCTCTGGCAGCTCCGGCCCGGACCAGTGGAAGAGCCGGCGCGCGTCGACGGGCGAGAGCGCGACAGCATGGAAAGTCTGCGCCTCCCCCAGCCCGTCGCCCCAGTACGTGCCCGTGAGCGCGTAACCCGGCTCGAACTCCATCACCCACGGCGCATCGTTGACGTCGAAGTCGCCGTGCACCTCGCGGCTGTCGAGCGCTGCAGTTACCAGTTTCTTTCGAACCCGGAACGTCCCGCGCGCCGTCGACGCGCTCTCCGCCGCGTCCTTCAGCACGTCGCGTCCCGACGAGATCAACGTCACGTAGACTGGCTTCTGCCCCTCGTAGGCCGTGAGCGTCTGGTTCGCCAGGCTCACGTCCATCCACTTCTGGTCGCCTTTGGCGAAATCCGGGAACTTCGTCCGGCGGACGATCACCACGAGGTCCTGCGCGCGTACCCAGTAGCCCTCGCGCGACTGCTCGAAGCGCACGCCGTTCACCGTCCGGAACTTCCCCGTCAGCGGCACGGCCGTGCGGCGCTCGAGCTCCTCCTCCTCGAGCGGCTCCGCCTCGCCCCTCTTGAGGTTCCACGCCGTCACGCCGGCCTTGTGCACGAAGGCCACGGGCAGCCCCACCTTCTCCACGTCGAGCCCGTGCCACGTCGTCCCCAGCGCTGGCCGCAGCCTGTCGATCGCGACCACGTGCCCCGACGGCGTCACCCCGAAGCGGCGGCCCTCCTCGCTCGCCTCGGGCGCGAGCGACGACGTGAACGACCCCGCCAGCGCCACGCCGCTGTTCTTGCGAAGCACCCCGCCCTCGAGGTCCGCCACGCGTGGCGCGAGCGGCGCGAGCGGCGGCACGACAGGCGAGGGGAACGCGAAGAACGAGCCCACCGTGCGCCGACCCACGTCGTTCGCGCCGAGGACCCCGGGCATGAGCACGGGTGGCCCCGTGGGCACGCCGCGTGGATCGAGCGGCACGTCGTCCGCCGCCGCGCCGAGCACCTCGTCGTCGAGCGCGCCGCGCCGCGACAGGTAACGCTTCAGATCCGGCTCCGCGTGGGCTTGCTCGGCGGGCATCGGCAGGCGCGTGTAGAGCGGCACGCCTTCGGTCCGCGCGCGGCCGTAACGATAGGGCAGGGGGCGCGAGAGATCCGGGCCGGGCGGCAGCGCGGCGGCGAGTGACGGATCCGTCGTCGCGGCCTCGCCCGCGCAGACGAAGCCGCGGGGGCGGACGACGTACCAGCCGCCTGGGCACTCCCTTCGCGTGAACGGCTCCGAGGACCGTGCGATCTGCGCCCCTGCGCGCAGCTCGCCCAGCGGCTTGCCCTTCGTGGAGGGCCGGTCGTACACCACGGTGCCGCTCTGCAGGACGACGAGCTTCGGGCCATCCGCGGGCGGCGACGGCACCTCGGGCGGGGGCTCGTCCGTGGGCTCGCCCTTCGCGAGCGCGGGGGCGCCGCCCTTGCAGCCGAGGGGCGCGAGCGCGAGCGCGGCGAGGAGGGAGAGGCCGAGGCGCGGGGACCGGATGTGCATCGAAGCGACGCTTGCCAGAGGTCGCTTCGAGGGGCCAAGTATCGGGCCGGCGCCTCTCTCGTCAGCCCTGCTCCCTGGTGGCCTCGTCGCCGAGCCAACCTGCCAGCGTGGCGAGGCCGAGCGCCACGATCGACAGCGCCATGCTCGCCGGCGGCGTCGGCCCTCCGGGGTGCGCGGCGCGCAGGACGAGGCTCACCGCGAAGGGCAGGAGCGCGCAGGCCGAGAGCCAGAGGAACAGGAAGCCGAGCTCCCGCGCGCGCGAGCCGGGCCGGTAGCCGAGGTGCAGGCGGGCGAAGAGCACCATCGACGCCGCGCCGCAGACGAGCCCCGCCGCGAGGTTCACGGCGGCCGCGACGCCCCAGACGTGCGCGCCCGAGAGCATCGCGACGACGTCGAAGGCGAGGGAGATCGCGAAGAAGACGAGCGGGAGCACGATGAGCAGCGTGTGCACGTCCCCGCGGCCAGCCTGCGCGATCGTTCTCATGGGGTCTCCGGGCGGGGGCGCTCGCGCCTCCGGGAGACTCGAAGTGAAAGGGTCGTGCCAGAGGGCGGCGCTTCGATCGCTACGCCCGTGATCTCCGTGTTCCCTGGTCTACGCGTTCCTCGGTCTACCTGTTCTCCGCGCTCCCCCGGCCTCCACGCGCCCGCACGTACGCGTCGACGAACCGGCGCTGCGCCTCCCGCAACGAAACGCGCCGCCGCGCGCCGATCCACGCGATGGCCTCGTCCACGCTCATCCCCTTGTGCAGGGCCAGGTAACACACGACGAGCGCCACGCTCCGGCCCACGCCGCTCGCGCAATGCACGTAGACCCGCTGCCCCTTCGCGACGTGCTCGGCCAGGAAACGGACCGCTCGGTCCGCGTCCTCGGGGCACGGGGCGTTCATGTCCCAGCAGGGGATCTGCAGGTACTCCATGCCCGCGGCGCGTAACGTGCCGATCGGCTCCACGAGCTCCGTCGTCGCGTTCACCACCGCGCGCACGCCCAGCCGCTCGAGCTCGGCGACGTCGCTCGGCAAGAGGAAGCCGCCGAGCAGGATCTCCGGCGTGATCCAGGTCCGCCAGCCTCGATCCGGCGAGAGCTCCGCCAGCGTCCGGCGCGCCGCGAGGAAGACGTAAAACGCGGCGCGGTAGGGGTGCAGCAGCGCGGGGTGCAGCGTCTTTGGAGGCGTCACACCTCGTTCTTGCAGCGCCGCGCGCCGCTCCGCCATGTCCCTTCAGCGTCGAGCTCGCCGGAGCAACGAGCGAACGTCGAAGAGCCCGAGCGCCGGGCAGAGCACCAGGAACGCCGCGCCGAACGTCCCGAGCGTCAACATCGCGCCGATCGCCGTGCCCGCGAGCGACGCGGGCAGCAGCGCGCGCACGGCCACGCCCGAGCCCACGGAGAGCGCGCCGAGCAACACGATCCGCCCCGCGCGCACCGCCTCGAGCCCGAGCCCGCCGAGCGCCCGCGAGAGCCGCATCCCCATCACGCACGTCTCCACCCAGCCCGCGATCACCGCGCCGAGCACCACGCCGAGCACGCCGAACGGCCGCATGAGCACGAGCGCGAGCGCCGTGCTCACCACCATCCGCAGCACCGCGAACCGCGCCGGCGTCTTCGTGTCGCCGAGCGCGTACGCCGTCGTCTGGAGCACGCGCCCCGCCGCGTTGCCGAGCAACGCGAAGCCGTACGCGGCGAGCAGCTCCTCGACCCGCGCCGTCGCCTCCCGGTCGAAGTGACCCGACTGGAGCAGCAGCGCCACGAGGTCGCCGCCGAGGAACACGAACACGAGCGTCGCCGGCACGGTCAAGACGGCGATCCGCGCGAGCGACGCGCCGAGCCGCGCGCGTACGGCCGCGTTCCTCTTCGCCACGTCCGCCTCGGCCGTGTGCCCGGACAGCTCGGGCAGCGCCGCCGCCGCCTCGCCCGTCCCGAGCACGCTCATCGGCAGGAGGTAAATCGTCTGCGCGTAGCCGAACGTCGCGGTCGCGCCCGTGCCCAGGAAGCTCACGAGCAACGTGTCGACGAGGCCCGAGATCTGGATGATCCCTCGACCCACGAGCGCGCCGGGCAACCTCGCCGCGGCCTCGCGCACGTGCGGATCCTTCGTGTCGAGCCGCGGCGTGATCCTCCCCCCGAGCAGCCTCCGCGCCGCTGGCAAGAGCACGACGAGCTGCAAGAACGCCCCCGCGAACGCGCCCCACGCGAGCGCCGTGGCGAGCGCGCCGCCGCGCTTGCCGAGCACCGCCCCTGCGACGACGAGCGCCACGATCTGCGCGACGCTCCACGCCACGGGCGCCGCGTACGGCAAGAAGAAGCGCCGGTGCGCGTTCAGCACCCCGAGCCCCCACGCCGACAGCACGAGCAGGCCCGTCATCGGGAAGACGATCCGCACGATCGTCACCGTGCCCGCGAGCTTCTCCTCCTCGAACCCGGCTGCGACGAGATACGAAAGCCACGGCGCGAACAACACGCCGAGCGCCGACGCCGCCACCACCACGACCAGCAAGAGCCCCAGCGCCGACCGCGCGAACCTCGCCGCCTCCTCGCCCTTGCCCTCGCCGCGGAGCCTCGCGTAGAGCGGGATGAACGTCGCGGACAACGTCCCTTCGCCCATCAGGTTCTGCGTGATGTTGCCGACGCGGAACGCGGCCGCGAGCATGTCCGCCCAGGCCGACGTGCCGAAGTAGTGCGCCATGACCCGCTGCCGCACGAGGCCCACGAGCCGCGACAGCACGATCCCCGCCGTCACGAGCGCCGCCGAGCGCGCGCCTCCCGTCGCCTTGGGGGCTGCTCCCTCGCCGCTTTTTGTCCCCGCCGCCAGCGACTGCTCGACGCTCTGCACGCGCCGCTTCTACCGCAAGGAGGCGCACGCTAGAATCGGCAGATGCGTGCCTCTTTCGCTTCCCGTGGGCTCCTTGCTTGCCTTCGAGCCTCCTCTGCCGGCCTTGCCCGGTCCTCCTTGGTCGGCGTGTTCGCCCTCGCCGTCACGGCTGCTTGTGGTCCGACCACGCGCACCGAGAACCCGGGCGCCGGCGGTGAAGGCGGCGAAACGTGGGGCCAGGGGCCCGGCGTGGGCGGCGCGGGCGCGGGCGGCTCGGGGCAGGGCGCCGCGGGCGGCGGCGGCGCGGGCCAGGGTGGCGCGGGCGCCGGGCCGATCGACGACTTCCAGGCCCTCACCCACATCGATCTCGGCGACGTCGAGCTGAACACCCTCGCGCCTTTCGAGGTCCCCGACCGCGCGATCGGCCTCACCGTCGTGGTCGGCGTGCCGGACTTGAACGACATCATCGGCATCAACCGGCTCCGCCCTCCCTCGGGCGAGTCGGTGATCTTCAACTACGCGCTGCCCGGCAAGACGAACCCTGTCTTCGCGAATTACGGCTGGGTCGGCGGGGCGAACCCGCAGTCCGACGCCGCGAACGCCTGGCCCATGCAGCAAGGCCAGTGGCGCATCGCGCTCGGCGACGACGACGGCTCGGTAACGAAGGCGCACGTCGACCTGTGGATTCGCCGCACGAAGGACGGCCTCTTCCATGGCGGCGTCGTCGACGTGAACGTCTTCCTCGCGCCGAACGCGAGCACGCAGAGCTACGTGAACCAGGTCCTCGCCGAGATGTTCATCGACTACGCGGGCCTCGACCTCGGCAAGGTGAACTTCTTCAGCCTCCCGTCGAGCGCGACCACCATCGGCACCTTCGAGGAGTATCGCCAGCTCCTCGCCTCCTCGGCGGGTATCGGCGACGCCCCGGCCTTGAACCTCTTCGTCACGGGCAGCTTCGGCGCCGACTTCGGCGACGCGATCGGCATCGCGGGTGGTATCCCCGGCAGCCCTGCGCGCCATGGCACCACCATGAGCGGCGTCGCGTACATGCCCTCGGGCAACCCCGAGTACGACGCCTCGGTCCTGCGCCACGAGGTCGGCCACCTCGCGGGCCTCTTCCACACGACCGAGTACTCCGTCGAGGAGACCGATCCGCTCAGCGACACGGTCGAGTGCCCCACGTCCGTCATGCAGGCGAACCCCAACAACTGCCCGGACGTCACGAACTCGATGTTCCCCATCGCCTTTGGCGCCCTCGAGCTCACCGAGGCGCAGAAGCGTGTCCTGCATGGAAGCGCGCTCTACCGCGGCATCCTCGAAGAGGGTGGTGCGCCCGCGCCCCCGCTCCCGCCGTCCGGCGGCGCGAAGGTCGCCTCGCCGCCTTCGCCGCTCGCCCCCGAGCCCCCGTTTGCCGTCGTCGCGACGCGCCGCTCGAACAAGCCTCTGCCTGCGTCGCCCACGCCGCTCGAGCGTGTGCTCGGCGCGGTCTGGTGCGCGCATGGCAAGACCGACTACGAGGGCCTCGCCATCCGCGTCGCCGGCGCCTCTGCGCCTGGCACGCTCCGCGCGCTCGTCGTCGACGACACCACCTCCGACATCCTCCGCGCCCGCGCGCTCGGCGCGTACGTGCGCGTGGCCGAGGGGGCCGAGCGCGCCCGTGCGATCACGCTCGCGGAGACCGTGGCGAAGAGGGACGACGCGAGCACCGATCTGCGCGTCGCGGCGCTCCGCTCGCTCGCTCGGTTCGCTCCTGTCGAGGCGCGCCGATCCGCTGCAACTGCAGCACAATCCGGAGATCCGGTCGTGCGAGCCGTGGCGGGGAGTCTGCGGGCAAAGTGACAGAAATGCTGTCTTTTCTGCGGTATGTCTTCGTGCTACGACAGTCGCGTTGCAGGGGGTACACGCAGAGGTCACGCGAGTGATGAGTCGTTTTGCAATCGCTGCTCTGGCAGACCTCCCCTGCCATCGCCGTCGCGCTCGAGACCGAGGAGGGCCGTGCTCGTGAGCGGAGAGCCTCGACTTCTCCCGTTGCGCATCTGCCTGGTCGACATGAACAACGGTCATGTCAACCAGGCGATGCGCTGCTTGCGTGGCATCGTGCAGACCTTCTTCGAGCGCGTGCGCCGGCACAACCCGGGCCTCGAGTGCGTGCTCGGCGAGGTCTCGCCGCGCGACACGCAGAACCCTGTCCCGCGCGACTACGACATGTACATCTCGACCGGCGGACCGGGCTCGCCCTACGACGGCGACGGCATGCCGTGGGTCACGGATTATTCGGGCTTCCTGGACCACGTGGTCGACTCGGCGATCCGCGGCGGCGAGGACCAGAGCGCGCTCTTCGCCATCTGTTACTCGTTCGAGATGGTCGTGCGCCATTTCCGCATCGCCGCGGTCGTCCCGCGGACCGAGCGCAAGTTCGGCGTCATGCCCATCTACACGACGCCGGAGGGCCAGGCGCATCCGCTGCTGCGCCCCTTCGGCGATCGCCTCTTCGCGTTCGAGCATCGGAGCTGGGAGGCTGTCGACCTCGACGAGCGCTTGCTCGAGTCCCTCGGCGGCTCGTTACTCGCGCGTGAGAGCCGCGACGGCATGTCGAAGGGCCGTGCCATCCTCGGCGTCGACGTCACGGCGGGCGTCGAGGCGGTCCAGTTCCACCCCGAGGCCGATCGTCCTGGTGTCATGAACTGGGTCTCTCGCCCCGAGCAAGCGGCCGCGTTCAAGGCGGCGTACGGCGAGGTCACCTACCAGGCGATGCTGCGCACGCTCGACGACCCGCGCCGCCTCGCCCGCACGTATGCCCTCGTGATCCCAGGCTGGATGTCCCGGCGCTTCAACATGCTCGCGCCGTGCCGCGGCTACGAGGAGCTACCTCCGCCGAGCGAAGGCCAGGCCGACATCTTCGCGTCGCCGCCGATCCAGGACAGGCCCGCTCAGGCTGCTTCTGCCTAGCTGAATCGCCTCACCCCCACCTGCCTAGCTGAATCGCCTCACCCCCAACCCCTCTCCCTCCGGGAGAGGGGAGAAGAATTCCGTTCTTACCCCCCTCTCCACGGAGTGGAGAGGGGATGGGGGTGAGGCCCGCTTTCCTTCAGGCCCGATCTCGCCTAGAGACGCGCGCGGAGGATGTGATGCACATCGACGAGTCGACAGTGAAGAGGGCCGTCCACACGATCCAGATGCTCGCGGTCGACGCCGTCGAGAAGGCGAACTCCGGCCACCCGGGCGCGCCGATGGGCCTCGCCTCGATCACGTTCGAGATCTTCACGCGGCACCTGCGTTACGACCCGAAGGACCCGAGCTGGCCGGATCGCGACCGCTTCGTCCTCTCCGCGGGCCACGCCTCGATGCTGCTCTACAGCCTGCTCCACCTCGCGGGGTACGACCTCTCCCTCGACGAGCTCAAGCGCTTCCGCCAGCTCGGCTCGCGCACGCCGGGCCACCCCGAGGTGCACCTGACGCCCGGGGTCGAGGTCACGACGGGCCCGCTCGGCCAGGGCATCTCCACCGCCGTCGGCATGGCCGCCGCGCTGAAGATGATGGAGGCGCGTTTCGCCGGGAAGGGTGACGTCGCCACGGCGCGTGTCTTCGGCATCGCCTCCGACGGCGACCTCATGGAGGGCGTCTCGGCCGAGGCCTCGAGCCTCGCGGGCCACCTCGGCCTCTCGAACCTCGTCTTTTTCTACGACGACAACCGCATCACCATCGACGGCAAGACCGACCTCGCCTTCAGCGAGGACGTGGGCAAGCGGTACGAGTCCTACGGCTGGTTCGTGCAGAGCATCGACGGCCACGACCACGCGCAGATCCGCGCCGCGCTCGACGCGGCCGTCGCCGAGCCTCGGCGACCCTCGCTCATCGTCGCGCGTACGACCATCGGCTACGGCTCGCCTGGCAAGGCGAACAGCGCCAAGGCGCACGGCGAGCCGCTCGGCGCCAAGGAGGTCGAGGCGACCAAGAAGGCCATCGGCTGGCCCACCGAGCCCACCTTCCTCGTCCCGGACGACGTCCGCGCGATCTTCACGACGCGCCAAGCCGAGGGCCAGAAGGCGCACGAGACCTGGAAGCAGGCCATGCGCGACCTCGAGCAGAAGGACGCCGAGGCCGCCGCGCTCTACCGCCGCCTCGTCGCGCGTGACGTCCCCGAGAACCTCTTCGACGAGCTCGTCAAGGCTGCGCCTCGCAAGGACGCCGCCACGCGCCAGCATGCCGGCGTCATCGAGCAACGCGCCGCGGCCCTCGTGCCCTCGCTCGTCGGCGGATCGGCCGACCTCAACCCGTCCACGAAGACCTACATCGAGGGCTCCCCGGCCATCCAGAAGGGCGCCTTCGACGGCCGCAACATCCACTTCGGCGTCCGCGAGCATGCGATGGGCGCCTTCGTCAACGGCCTCGCGCTCGCGGGTGGCTTCATCCCGTTTGGCTCGACCTTCCTCGTCTTCGCGGACTACATGCGCCCGGCGATCCGCATGGCGGCCCTCTCGGAGCTGCACAGCGTCTTCGTCTTCACGCATGATAGCGTCTTCCTCGGCGAGGACGGCCCCACGCACCAGCCCATCGAGCACCTCTGGTCGCTCCGCCTCATCCCGAACGTCGACGTCGTCCGCCCTGCGGACAGCCTCGAATGCGCGGCGGCCTGGGCGCACGCGCTCCTCCGCCGCTCGGGCCCGACCGCGCTCGCGCTCACGCGCCAGAAGGTGCCCGAGCTCCCGCGCCCCGAGGGCTTCGACCCGAAGGTGATGCTGCGGGGTGGTTACGTCCTCGCGGATTCGACGACGAACCCGCCCGCGGTGGTGATCATCGCGACGGGCTCGGAGGTGGGGCTGGCGATGGAGGCGAAGAAGATCCTGGAGGCGGAGGGCGACCGCGTGCGCGTCGTCTCGATGCCCTGCCTGGAGCAGTTCCAGCGGCAGGATCAGGCCTACCGCGAGGAGGTCCTGCCTCCGGGCACGCCACGCGTGGTGATCGAGGCGGGCGTGACGGCGCCGTGGCGCGCGCTGGTCGGCGAGCGCGGGCTGGTGATCGGCCGCGACGACTTCGGCGCTTCGGCTCCGGACAAGGACCTGGCCAAGGCGTTCGGGTTCACGGCGGACGTGGTGGCGGGGAAGATCCGGGTGATGCGGCGTGCGTGAAGGGGTCCGGACGCGCCGATACGTCTTCGCACCCGCTGCATGTCCCCTCCCGGACGTCCGGATCTCGGCTCGCACCCGCTGCATGACCCCTCCCGGACGTCCGGATCTCGGCTCGCACCCGCTGCATGTCCCCTCCCGGACGTCCGGATCCCCGTCCGCACCCGCTGCATGACCCCTCCCGGACGTCCGGATCTCCGCTTGCACCGCGTGTGAGGGGCTCCCGGGACATCCGGAAGCCCGTGCGCACCGCCTGCAAAGGGCCCTCGGCATGCGCCGAGCCCTCGGCGCACCGCCTGCAAAGGCCTCCCGGGACGCGGCGACCTCTCTTCGCACCCCCTGCAAGGGACCTCCGGGCCGTTCGGACCTCTCGTCGCACCCTTTCCAGCCTTTTTTGGTAGGATGCCTCTCCACCCGGTCCGCGTCCGGGCCAAGGAGAGCACCATGGCGGGCACCGTCCATTTCCGCACCTGCAACCTCTGCGAAGCCATGTGCGGCCTGCGCGTCACCGTGGAGGACAACCGCGTCGTCGACATTCGTGGCGATCGGGACGACGTCTTCTCGCGTGGCCATATCTGCCCCAAGGGCCCGGCCATGCGCGAGCTCCAGGAGGATCCGGATCGCCTCCGCTTCCCCATGCGCCGCACCCATTCCGGATTTGCGCGCATGAGCTGGGACGAGGCCCTCTCCGAGGCCGCCGAGCGCCTCGCCGCCCTCCAGCGCGAGCACGGCCCCGATTCCGTCGGTATGTACCTCGGCAACCCCGCCGCGCACGGGCACGGCGCCATCCTCGGCGCGAACCTCCTCGGAATGGCGCTCGGCACGAAGAGCCGATTCGACAGTAACTCCCAGGACGCCAACCCGCGCATTTATGCCGCCCTCGAGATGTACGGCGACGCCACGAGCCTGACCATCCCCGACATCGACCACACCGAGTATTTCCTCGTCTTCGGCGCGAACCCCGCGGCCTCGAACGGCAGCATCATGAGCCTCGGCGACGTGCGCGGCAGGCTCGCCGGCGTCCGCGAGCGTGGCGGGAAGTTCATCCTCTTCGACCCCCGCAAGACCGAGACCGTCGCGTACGCCGACGAGCACCATTTCATTCGCCCCGGCGCCGACGCGGCCCTGATCCTCGGGATGCTCCACGTCATCTTCGAGGAGAACCTCCACGACCCACGCGCCATTGCGGACATCGCCGACGGCCTCTCCGAGCTCCGCGCCGTGGCCGCGCGTTTCTCCCCGGAGCGGATCGCCGGCCCCACGGGCGTGCCCGCCGACGTCGTGCGCCGCATCGCCCGCGAGTTCGCCCGCGCCCCGCGCGCCGTCGCGTATGGCCGCATGGGCGTCTCCACGAGCGCCTTCGGCCCGCTCGGCAGCTTCCTCGTCGACGCCCTCAATGTCGTCACGGGCCATTTCGATCGCCCCGGCGGCGCCATGTTCACGACCCCCGCCGTGGACGTCGTGCGTGTCGCGCGGATCCTCGGCATGGGCGGCCACGGCCGCTTCCGCTCGCGGGTCCGGGGATTGCCCGAGGTCGGCGGCAACCTGCCCGCCACGACCATGGCCGAGGAAATGGAGACGCCCGGCCCGGGGCAGCTCCGCGGGCTCGTCACCGTCGCGGGCAACCCCGTCCTCTCCGTCCCGAATGGGGAGCGCATCGCAAAGGCCCTGTCCAAGCTCGATTTCATGGTCTCGGTCGACATCTACCTGAACGAGACGACCCGGAACGCCCACCTCGTCCTGCCGCCGCGGTATGCGCTCGAGCGTAGCCATTACGATCTGCTCTTCCACTCCCTCGCGGTCCGTAACACCACGAAATGGTCGGCGCCCGTGATCGAGCCCCCGCCCGACACGAAAGAGGACGCGGAGATCCTCGTTGGCCTCGCGGCGCGCCTGCTCGGCAAGCGCCTCACGCCGGGGCCACTCGGCGCCGTCGCCGAGAAGCTCGTCGGGCTCCTGAACCAGCTCGGGACCGACGGCCTGCTCGACGTTTTGCTCCGCGTCGGCCCCCATGGCGACAAATTCCTCCCGTTCTCGAAGGGGCTCAACCTCGAGAAATTGAAAAAAGCCGAACACGGCGTCGACCTCGGGCCGCTCCAGCCCATGCACCGAGCGCGCGTGCGCACGAGGACCGGAAAGGTGCGCCTCGCGCCGCCCGCGATCCTCGCCGATGTCCCGCGGCTCGAGCGATTCCTTGACGAGGCGAGCGCGGCGGGCCTCGTGCTCATCGGGCGGCGGCATTTGCGGAGCAACAACTCCTGGATGCACAACGTGCCTTCGCTCGTGAAGGGCCCGGATCGCTCGACGTTGCTCGTGCATCCGACGGACGCCGAGAGGCTCGGGCTCTCCTCGGGGGCGCGCGTGCGCGTGCGGAGCCGCGTGGGGGAGGTCGTCGTGGGCTTGACCGTGACCGAGGACGTGATGCCGGGCGTCGTGAGCCTGCCGCACGGGCACGGGCACGCGGCGGCGGCCGATACGCTGCGCGTCGCGGGCAACGTGCCGGGCGTGAACGCGAATGCGATCACGGACGATCTGCACGTCGAGCCGCTCACGGGGACGGCGATTCTGAATGGGGTGCCGGTGACGGTGGAGGCGCTCTGATCAGGGCGTCGCGCCCTTGCATTGCTCGCCCTTGAAGAGCGGATCGATCGGCCCGCAGGCCATCATGTCGCATTTCAACGACTGGCATTCGAGGGGGCTCTGGCAGGCCGAGCCCTCGACCTTCGCCTCGGTGCAGACCATCGTGGTCGCGTCGCAATAGGCGCCGAGGCCACACGAGAGATCGAGCGGGCTCGGGGTGCACGCCTCGCCGAGCTCGAGCGCCGGCTTGCACAGGCCCTTCATCGCCAGGAAATCGAAATCGCAGTAGAGCCCCTGATCGCAGAGCTCCTTCGCGTCGGCGCTGACCGCGCAGGTCGAGTCGAGCGGCAAGAACCGCGTCGCCGAGCATTTCTTCGTCGCGTCGTCACACGCGACGATCTCGCGCTTCTCGACCGACGAGGCGCATTGCGCGTCGCGCTCGCAGGTCGAGCCCTCCGGCAGCTTGCCCGCGAAGACCTTCGCGCACGGGGCGAGGTCCTCGGGCGCGGCGTAGAAGTCGGGGATCGTCAGGAAACACTTCTCGGCGTAAGGCACGAGCGCGGCGGCGCAGGCGTCGATGCTATCGCCGTCGAAGGTCATGAGGCCCATCTCGACGTCGGCCACGTTCTGCTCGCAGACGTCGATCTCGTACGCGATACACGTGGCCTCGTCGTAGCCGTCGCCCTTCTCGCAGCACGACTTGCGCACCTCGCAGAGCTGCGGCGCGATTTGCGCGCAGACGTTGTCGAGCGTGTACTTCGGCGGCGGCGGCGGCGTGCCGCCGGTATCGTCGCCACACGCGGCGAGCCCGAGGGCGAACGTCGCGGCGAGCAGGGGGAGCGTCGAGAGAAGTCGAGGAAGAGGCCGTTGAAAGATCATGGAAGCGAGGATCGCATGGCCCCTCGGCGCGGCACAAGAGCCGAGCTGGACGAAGACGCTTGGCGCGGGGCGTCGTACATGGAAGGATACGCGCCGATGATCGCGATTGTTCGCACGTTTCGCGGGTCCCGGGCCCGATGAGCACGCCGAGCCCCGGTGATGTCCTCTCGGGAAAGTTCCGCATCGAGCGGGTGCTCGGGGAGGGCGGTATGGGCGTCGTGCTCGCCGCGCACCACCTGCACCTCGGCCGCACCGTGGCCATCAAGCTCCTGCATCCGGAGGCCCTGAGGCACAAGGAGATCGTCGCTCGGTTCGCCAACGAGGCGCGGAGCGCGAGCCGCATCCAGAGCGAGCACGTGGCGCGCGTGCTCGACGTCGGCACGCTCGAATCGGGCGAGCCGTACATGGTGATGGAGTATCTCGAGGGGTCGGACCTCTCGAAGCTCGTCAAGCGAAGCGGCCCGCTCGCGATCGAGGACGCGGTCGAGTATCTGCTGCAGGCGTGCGAGGCGCTCGCGGAGGCGCACGTCGCGGGGATCGTGCACCGCGATCTCAAGCCAGCGAACCTGTATTTGACGCGGCGGGCGGACGGCTCGGCCTGCGTGAAGGTGCTCGATTTCGGCATCTCGAAGGCGGCGCTCGTCGGCTCGTCGCCCGAGGCGCAGCAGATGACGCAGACCCAGAGCGTGCTCGGCACGCCCGGGTACATGGCGCCGGAGCAGCTCCGCTCGGCGAAACACGTGGACGCGCGCACGGACATCTGGGCGCTCGGGGTCATCCTGCAGGAGCTCTTGACCGGGAAGCTCGCATTCCAGGGCTCGACGGCGCCGGAGGTGTACGCCGCGATCCTCGGCAGCCCCCCGGACCCGTTGCGAGCGCTGCGCCCGGACGCGCCGCCCGGGATCGAAGCGGTGATCCTGCGTTGCCTCGAGAAGGATCCGGCGCGTCGATTCGCGAGCGTCGGCGAGCTCGCGGCGGCGCTCGTCGCGTTCGCGCCGCAGCGGGCGCACCTGTCGGCGGAGCGGATTGGCCGGATCACGGGCGTCTCGCTTCCATCGGCGGGGGGCGCGCAGGCGCCGCGCCCGGCCATGCAGAGCGGCAGCGTCATTCCGACGGTCGCGGGGATGGGGAGCGCGACGGGCCCGACGGTGGGGCCGTCCCATGCGGGATATGGCGCGCAAGGGCCGACGCCGCCGGGGTATGGCGCGCAGGGTGCGACGCCGCAGGGATACAGTTACCCGCAGCAGCAAGGATATGGCCCGCAGGGGGCGACGCCGCCGGGGTATGGCCTGCAGGCGACGCAGCACCAGCAACCGTATGGCACGGCGTACGGCGCGCAATCGATGCAGATGTCGCAGGGGATGGCGCCGACGGATCCGAACAAGGGCAAGATGCACCCTTCGACGATCGCGCTCATCGCCATTCTGGGGTTCGTCGTCGTGACGTTCGGGGGGTGCTTGACCTGTGTCTGCGCCGCCGGTGCGAGCGAGGCGGACGGGCAAACGAATCAGAAGACGGGGAAGGCGCGCTGAGCCCTCACCCCCGACCCCTCTCCCGTCGCGGGAGAGGGGCGCGGGAGAGAATCAGGCGGTCATCGCGGCTTCGGAGAGCTTGATGACGGAGAAGGCCGCGCCGTAGGGATCCGCGACGACGGCGATGCGGCCATAAGGTGAATCGAACGGCCCGTGCATCACCTGCCCGCCGAGCGACTTGATCTTCTCGCAGGCGGCCTCGGCGTCGTCGACGGCGAAATAAGGCATCCAGTGCGGCGGGATCGAGTCCGGCCACTGGTGGTTCATCTGCAGCACGCCGGCGACCGCCTTTTCGCCCTTGTGGAGCGTGTAATAGATCGGGCTCTCCATCGGCATCTTGCGCGGCTCGACGTCGAGGACCTTCGCGTAGAACTCGGCGTCCTTCAGGCCGTCGCGCGTGTTCACCTCGCACCAGGTCATGGCCCCGTGCTCGTCGATGATCTGCGCGCCCTTGTGCGCGCGGCCCTGCCAGAAGCCAAAGACGGCGCCCGTCGGGTCCGCGCAGACGATCATGCGGCCCTGATCCCCCACGTCCATCGGCTCCATCATCATCTTGCCGCCGAACTCGCGCACGCGCGCCGCGGTGGCGTCGACGTCCCTGCTGTCGAAATAGACGGTCCACGAGGACGGGTAGGGCGCGTCCTCGGGGCGCTTGCCCATGCCAGCGGCGTTGCGGCCGTTCTTCTGGCACATCGAGTAGCCCATCATGCCCTGGAGGAAGGTCCATCCAAAGAGCTCCCCGTAAAACTTCTGCGCACCCGCGGGGTCCGACGTCATCAGATCGAACCACGTGGGTGTCCCGGCGTCGTGCTGGTCGACGTTGCTCATGTGCCTTGCTCCTCCCTATCGCGTTTTCGAATTCGAGGACGGAAGAACCCTCCTCGCGCGCATCGGAAAATGCCTTACACGAGTTCCTCGCGGGGCGTCAACGGAAAAGGGCGCGGAGAGTTTGCCCGCGGTTTGTCGGAGTCATTGCGTTGGCACAGTGCCAGTGGGCCGGCCCGCAGGACCCTCGACCCGTCCGACCCGGCTGCTAAGCTTGCGCCATGAGCTCCTCCCGCCTCGTCACGATCGACTGCGATTACCTCGGGCCCGGCGTCGCCGCCGCCTACCTGCGCGTGGAAGGGGACGAGGCCGCATTCGTCGAGACGAACACGACGCACGCGGTCCCCCGGCTGCTCGCGGCGCTCGCGCGGGAGGGGCTCGCGCCCGAGGCCGTGCGGTGGGTGATCGTCACGCACGTCCACCTCGATCACGCCGGCGGCGCCTCCGCGTTGCTCGCGGCGCTGCCGAACGCCACCGTGCTCGCCCACCCACGCGCCGCCCGCCACCTCGTCGATCCGTCGAAGCTCGTCAAGAGCGCCGAGGCCGTCTACGGCGCGGCGCGTTTCGCCGAGCTCTACGGGACGATCCAGCCGATCGACGCCTCACGCGTGCGGTCGCTCGAGGATCACGCGGTGGTCTCGCTCGGCTCGGCCACGCTCTCGTTCGTGCACACGCGCGGGCACGCGAACCACCATTTCATCGTGCTCGATCCCGCGCGGGAGGCCGTGTTCACCGGCGATACCTTCGGCCTCGTGTATCCGCGGCTCCAGCGCGGCCGGCGGCTCGCCTTCCCCTCGACGAGCCCGACCGATTTCGACGCCGAGGCGGCGCACGCGAGTATCGACGTGGTGCTGCGCTCGGGGGCGCGGCGAGCGGCGCTCACGCATTTTGGCGAAATCGAGGACCTCGACGTCGTGGCCTCCGCGCTGCATCGGTGGATCGACCTGTCCGCCGCGCTCGTCGACGCGGCCGTCGCGCTCGCGCCGGCCGAGGCCGAGCCCATGATCCGCGCGGCGCTCGAAAAGGAGATGGAGCGCGCGGCCGGGGACGCAGGGATCTCGCTCGACGCCGAGGATCTCGCGCTGCTGGAGCTCGATCTCGCGCTCAATGCGCAGGGGCTCGCCTACGTGGCCTCGAAGCGGCGGGCTTGACGTCAATCCGAGGCGGCGGGCCACGTGGCCCGCGCGTCGAGCCAGGCCTTGCAGCGGGCCTCCGGATCGGGGTGCGAGAGGACGTCCGAGATCACCGCGATCGAATCCGCGCCGGCCCTCGCCACGCCGGGGGCGCGCTCCAGCGTGATGCCCCCGATCGCGACGAGTGGCCTCTTCGTGATTCGTTTCCATTCGCCGATACGATCGAGCCCCTGCGGCGCCCACGGCATCACCTTGAGGGTCGTCGGGTAGACCGGGCCGAGGGCCACGTAATCGGGATCGGCCGCGAGCGCCGCGTCGAGCTCCTCGTGGCTGTGGGTCGAGATCCCGAGCTTCACGCCGGCCCGCCGGATCGCCACGAGGTCGGCCCCCGCGAGGTCCTCCTGGCCGAGGTGCACCCACGCCGCGCCGAGATCGATCGCGTCGCGCCAGAAATCGTTGACCACGAGCGTCGCCCCGCTCGCCCGGCACTTCTGGATCGACGCCGCGATCTCGGCCCTCCGCGCGGCCTCGTCGAGCCCCTTCACGCGGAGCTGCACGAGGCCGAGGCCCAGCGGCAAGAGGCGATCGAGCCACCGGGCGCCGTCGACGATGAGATAAAATCGATCCAGCATCGGACGCTCCTCGAATCAGCCTGCGAAGGGGGAGAACGGCGCGCCGAAGGTCGGCGTCGACGCCGTCGCGAGGTCGGTCGGCTCCATGAGCCCCGCCTCGTGGGCCCGTCGGCCCGCGCGGATCGCCTCGGCGAAGGCCTCGGCCATCGCAGGCGGATCACCCGCGGTCGCCACGGCGGTGTTGATCAGAAGGGCGTCGTAGCCCATTTCCATGGCCTGCGCCGCGTGGCTCGGCGCGCCGATGCCGGCGTCGACGACGAGCGTGATCCCCGGGAAATGCCTCCGCAAGAGCCGCAACGCATAAGGATTGTTGAGCCCCCGGCCCGTCCCGATCGGCGCGCCCCAGGGCATGAGCACGCGGCAGCCGGACTCGACGAGCTTTTCGGCGAGGCAGAGGTCGTCGGTCATGTACGGGAACACCTCGAACCCTTCGGCCACGAGCGCGCGTGTCGCCTCGACGAGCGCGAAGGGGTCGGGCTGCAGGGTGACGTCGTCGCCGATGACCTCGAGCTTGATCCACGGCGTCCCGAAGACCTCACGCGCCATCCTCGCGGTGGTCACGGCCTCTTTCACGGAATGGCAGCCGGCCGTGTTCGGCAGGACCGCGACGCCGAGTGATTTCACGATCTCCCAGAAGGCCTGGCCCCCCTTCACGCCCGCCGCGGATTCGCGCCGCAACGACACCGTGACGATCTGCGCGCCCGATCGCCGCACCGACGCGCCGATCGCCTCGGGCGAGGGATATCGCGCCGTCCCGAGGAGGAGCCGGCTCTCGAACGTTCGCCCATAAAAATCGACCATGCTCATCCTCCCTGCATGGGCCGCAGCACCTCGACGGCGTCGGCCTCGGCGATCCGCGTCTCGGCCCGGAGGGCGCGCGGCACGAACTCGCCGTTCAGCGCGGTGGCGACGACCGCGACGTCGAAGCCCCGCTCCTCGACCAGCGCGGCGAGGTCGTTCGCCATCGTCTCGATCAGTTCACCGTTGAGCCATATCCGCATGCAAAGCCTCGTTCGGGGAGGTGTCCCCGCGGAGAACGTCGACGATCCGCGCGGCGAGCGCAGGCGCGAGCAGCCAGCCGTGCCGGTACAATCCATTCACGGCGATCGTGCGCCCCGAGACCTCGATCCGCGGCGCGTTGTCGGGGAAGGCGGGCCGGAGGCCGGCCTCGAGCTCGAGTATCTCGGCCTCGGCGAACGCGGGGTGGAGCGCATACGCCTGGGTGAGGAGCTCGCCGGCCGAGCGCAACGTCACGCGCGGGGCCTCGTTCGTGTCGGTCGAATCCGATTCGATCGTGGTCGCGCCGATCATGAAGACCCCGCCCTCGCGGGGCACGACGTAAAGCGGGTGGCGATGGTGGAGCAGGCGCACGGGCCGCGTGATACCCACGTCCCGGCTGCGGACGAGGGCCATCTCGCCCTTGACCCCGCGCAGCGTGGGGAAATGGTCGCGGGCCCCGAGCCCGCGCGCGTCGACGATTCGATCGGCGAGGAGCGACCCGGGATCCCCGGAGAACCCGAATTCGATGGGCACGCCGGCCTCGCCGAGCCACGTGGTGAGCGCGAGCAACGTGCGCCGCGGGTCGAGGTGCCCCTCGCTCGGGAAAAAGAGGCCACGCCGGTACCGGCCGGCGAGGGCGGGCTCGAGCCCGGCGATGGCCTGCTCATCGAGGCTCTCGTGATTCCGGGTCAGCCGTTCGAATCGGGTGAGCACGCCCGGCTCGCGGGGCGGGGCGAGGACGAGGGTCCCGTTCGTCGCGACGCCCGGGACGAGGGAGGGCCAGAGCGCGAGCGACCGCCGGCCGAGGGCGACCACGATCGGATCGGCGATCTCGGCCTCGCAGTCGGGCGCGAGCATGCCGCCCGAGCGCCACGCCGCGCTCGCCGTGATATCGGCGGCGCGCTCGAAGACCGCGACCCTTTGCCCTGCACGCACGAGCGTGGCGGCGGCGACGAGCCCCATCACGCCGGCGCCGAGCACGGCGACGTCGATTCTTGCGCCCGTCGTCACGGCCCTCTCTTAGCCGCGAGTGTCCCCTGGTGTCAACGCCGACGGGTGCTGTAGACTCGCGCTCCCTCGCCCCCTGCGTCGGGGAAACCTCTACGGCTGGAAGGGCCCCCTCGTCCGGGGCGTTCGAGCGTCATGACCGACCTTTCGTGTTCTCTCGTCGCGCCGCTGCTCCTCCTCGCCGCAGGCTGCACGCCCGCCACGGTGGTGGCGCCGGATCCCGGCGTGCCTCGGGCGCCGCGCGGGGCCGAGACCCATTTCGCCGGCCTCGCCGGCTGCTTCACGATGGTCGAGCTCGGCACGGGCGAGACGGTCGAATACGGCGGCGACGAGTGCGACGTGCGCACGACGCCGGCCTCGACGTTCAAGATCCCGAATGCGCTCATCGCGATCGACGCGGGCGTGGTGCAGGACGAGAACACGGTCTTTCGCTGGGACGGCGAGGAGCGCTGGCGCGCGTCGTGGAACCGCGATCATTCGCTCGCCACCGCGATGTGGCATTCGACCGTGTGGTACTTCCAGCGCATCGCCGAGCAGGTCGGCGAGCCTCGGTATCGCACGTACCTGTCGGCGTTTCGTTATGGAAACGCCGACCCTTCGGGCGACGTGACGATGTTCTGGCTCAACAGCAAGCTCACGATCTCGCCCCGCGAGGAGCGGCGATTCCTCGCCGCCATGTACGAAGGCAAATTGCCCGTCTCCCCGCGCGCCACGTCCATCGTGCGGCGGATCCTCGAGCTGCGGGGCGACGCGAAGGAGCACGTGCGCGACCGCCATCCCTTCATCGACGCGATCCCCGAGGGCGTGGTCCTGAGCGGCAAGACGGGAAGCGCCTTGGCCGAGGATGGAACGCCCGCGCCGCTCGGCGCGGTGGGCTGGTTCGTCGGCGCGCTGGAGAAGGAGGGCCGCACGTGGGTCTTCGCGTGCCGCATTCGATCGAAGGACGAGAACAAGATCGGCCCCGAGGCCGCGCGGATCACCTACGAGATCCTGCGAGGCGAGGGGATGCTCTGATTCACCTGGAGAATCACCGGGCCGGGTCCCAGGCGAGCTCGAGCGATTCGAGGCGCCGGGCGGTGGCGCTCGGGAAATAGGAGAGCTTCTGGTCGGGGACGAGGCGCAGGTGCGGCAGGCGCTCGGTGAGCACCTCCAGCGCGACGCGGCCCTCGAGGCGGGCGAGCGGGGCGCCGATGCAATAGTGAATGCCGTGCCCGAACGCGAGGTGCGGGGTCGTGCGGCGAACGTCGAAGCGGAGCGGCTCCTCGAAGCGGCGCTCGTCGTGGTTTGCCGAGATGTAGGCGATCTGCAGGCGCTCGCCTTTTTTGATGTGCACGCCGCCGAGCTCCACGTCCTCCAGCGCGGTGCGATACATCGCGTGAATGGGCGAGGCCACCCGGAGCGTCTCCTCGACGATGGAGGGGAGGATGGAGGGATCCCTCTTCGCGGCGGCGAAGAGCTCGGGATCCCGCGCGAGCTCGAACGCCGCGGCCGCGATGAGGCCGGCCGTGGTCTCGTACCCCGCGAAGAGGATCTGCAGCAGCATGTTGACGAGCTCGGCCACGCCGAAGGGCGGATCGAGCGCCGCCGCGCCGGTGACGATATCGGAGAGGGCGTCGTCGCGCGGGCTCGCGCGGCGGTCCTCGATGGCCGCGGCGAGGTAATGCTGAAATGCGACGAAGCCCCTGGCGTGCTCGATGAGCTCCGGGAGCGGCTTTTGCCCGGAGAAGACCTCGGTGCTGTTCGTGGTCCAGCGATCGACCTGGTCGAGGTGCCCCCGCGGCAGGCCGAGCAGGTCGACGATGAAGTTCCCTGGCAATGCGATGGCGAATGCGTGCACGAGCTCGACCCGGCCCTTCGCGACGAAGCCGTCCACGAGCCGCGTGGCGATCTCGCGGAGGATCGGCTCGAACTCCGCGAGCCGGCGGAGCGAGAGGGCCTTGGTGACGAGGGCCCGGCCACGCGTGTGCACCGGTGGATCGCTGTCCACGAGGCTCGGCAGGAGCGGGTAGCCCTTGACGAGCTCGGCGAAGAGCTCCGGCGGGGGAGGCACGGCGCCGGGCGTGATCGAATCGAGCGACGAGAAACGCGCCGCGTCTTTGGCGACGGCGCAGACGTCCTCGTGGCGGGTCACCACCCAGAGGTTGAGGGAGTCGCTCCAGAACACGGGCTCGTCGCGGCGAGCGCGCGCATAAAAGGGGCGAGGATCGTCGAGCATGGGCGAGGCGAGCGGGAAGTGCTCCCTGCCGCAGGGGGATGCGCCCCGGCGCGTCACGCTGGATTCGGACATGAATACCTCCGTGGCGCGCGACGCGCGGCCGCGCGCGAGTCGTCGTGTGCAAAAGCACTGAACCACGAGGGGGCGACGCCCGTCCAGAAAATAGGTATGCTTCCGTAGCGTAATGCGGAAAGGCAGGGTGTAATGATGCAACGATGGATCGTGGTGGCGCTGCTCGGTGTCGGGCTCCTCGCATGTTCGTCGAATGGGACGGGCGGGAGCGGCGGCGGCGGCGGGAGCGGCGGGAGCGGCGGCGGCGGCGGGAGCGGCGGCGGCGGCGGGAGCGGCGGCGGCGGCGGGAGCGGCGGGAGCGGCGGCGGCGGCGGGAGCGGCGGGAGCGGCGGCGGGAGCGCGTGTGACCCCGCGGCGGGCACGTATTTCGTGTCGAATGCGGGCAGCGACGACGACCCCGGTACTTCGGACAAACCTTTCGCGACGCTCGCGCACGCCGTGGATCTCGCCCAGCCCGGTGATACCGTGGTCGTCCGCCAGGGTACGTACAACGAGCTCGTCGTTTTCCCGCGCTCCGGGGCGCCCGGCGCGCCGATCACGTTACGCGCGGCCTGCGGCGAGCGGCCGATCCTCGATGGAACGGGCCTCGGCGGCGGGGGCGAGCCGGCGCTCGTGTCGATCGTCGATCGGGGGCACATCGTGGTCGAGGGGTTCGAGCTCCGGAACCTCACGGGCAAAGGCGGGTTTCCCGCGGGCGTCTGGGTGCGCGGCGCCTCGCACGACGTGCTGATTCGCGACAACGTGGTTCACGACATCGTCGCCGAGGACGGCGGCGACGGCGCCGGCGCGCACGGCATCGCGGTGTACGGGACCGAGACCACGCCGAGCGAGCGCATCTCGATCGTCGGCAACGAGCTGCGCGATCTCGTCCTCGGCTGGAGCGAGGCGCTCGTGATCAACGGGAACGTGCGTGATTTCGAGGTGCGGGACAACCACGTCCATCACGTGAACAACATCGCCTTCGATTTCATCGGCTTCGAGAGCGACGTCTGCGGCGCCTGCTCCCAGGACGACGAGATCGACGCGCCCGACGTGAACCGCGTGCGAAAAGGCCTCGTGGTCGGCAACCTCGCGCACGACGTCTCGAGCTCCGGCAATCCCGCTTATGGCAACGAGAAGGCCGCCGGTTGCTTCTACGTGGACGGCGGGGCGGATCTCGTGATCGAGCGGAACACCGCGCACGACTGCGATCTCGGCGTGGAGCTCGCGAGCGAGTGGTTCGGCAAATCCACGCGGAACATCGTGGTGCGAAACAATTTCCTCCACGCGAACGACGTCACGTGTATCGCGACCGGCGGCTACAGCGCAGGCAATGGCGGCGGGGGCGGGGCCGCGAAGAACAACGTGATCCTGAACAACACGCTCTTCGATTGCTCGCGGGACGGCTGGGCGGACGCGGCGATCCTCCTGCAAAACCGCAACGAGGGCAACGTGTACCAGAATAACGTCGTGGTCGCGACGCCGGGCACGAGCGCCGTCCTCGTGGCGGGCAGCAGCAACACGGGGAACACGTTCGATCACAACGTCTATTTCGGCGGGGGCGTCGAGGGGATCCAGGGCGGCTCGAATTCGCTCGGCGAGGATCCGCTGCTCGTGAACCCCGCGGGCGGCGATCTGCACCTCTCGGCGGGGTCCCCGGCGAAAGACAAGGGCAATGGCGCGCTCGACCCGGGCGCGACGGACATCGACGGGGACGCCCGGAAAAACGGCCCCGTCGACATCGGCGCGGACGAGCTCTGATCAGCCCCAGCGCACCTCGTAATGGGCGCGCTTCTCGCCGGGTGTTTCGCCCGGCCACGTGCAAGAG